>CAYZKI010000518.1:1279-1506 GCA_964478745.1 uncultured Bacteriovoracaceae bacterium | reverse complement strand
CATCTTGCTGATGGCGGGCTGACTGACGCGCATCGCGCGCGCGGTCTCGGTGAAACTCCTCGATCGGGCCACTTCGTAGAAGTAGCGAAGGTGCAGAAGGTTCATAACTTTTGTTCATGTAGCACATTCTTATTATGTATTTTAGTTCTACGTCGCCGCGAGGCATCCCGTTCTCATGAAAACAGAACACCTCTTCTTCCCAGTTGCCCTCCTTGCCGCCCTGATGC
>CAYZKI010000518.1:0-1269 GCA_964478745.1 uncultured Bacteriovoracaceae bacterium | reverse complement strand
TTCCTTCCGAGGCCCTGTCCCTGGAGCTCCAGGCCGTCGTCCGGAGCATCGCGCGATCGCCCACGCCCCAGATCGTGATCGCCGACCTGGACGAGACCCTGATCGACTCGACGCTCCGGCGGGACCGATCCCTGAGGGCCGCCGCGGAAAGGCTCTGCGCGGCGCCTGGAGGCGGAGCGCCCGAGTGCGTCGGCGTCTCGGGCCTGAATGTCCGGGAGATCTACGAGCAGGCCAACCGGTACGACAATGCCGTCCTGTTCGCCCGGCTCGGGATCGCCCGATGGGCTTCCCAGGTTGGGCTCGAGCGCGAGATGCTCGATCTCTACCTCTCCGGAAGCTTTCTCGAGCTCGACCAGGCGATGCCGGGAGCCGTTCCGTTCATCCTGGCTGTCGAGAAGGCCGGAGCGAAGGTGTTCTACGTCTCGTCACGGTACGCGGACACGCAGCTCGCGGGGACTCTCGCGTCGCTCGAGTCTCTCGGCCTGCTGCGCGACAGGAGCCGGGTTCTGCTCAGGCCCCGAGGAATGAGCTCGATCGATTTCAAGGAACACGCCTTCCGCCAGGTCGCGGCCTGGGCCAGGGCCAATGGAGGCGCGGTCGGTCTGCTGCTGGAGAACGAGCCCGAGAACATGAACGCGATGCTGCGGCTGTTTCCCGCGGCGCAGGGCATCTTCGTCGAAGGCGCGTTCCTGAAGGACGAGCCCTTGAACGGGACTCCGCTCCGAGTTCGTGACTTCCGCTAGGCCTTTGATACAGTGCCGTCCATGAACGGATGGACGGCACTGATCATCGCGGGACTCATGGAAGTCGCGTTCACGACCTGCATGAAGCTCTCGCGGGATTTCACGAGGCTTCCTTATACGATCCTGTTCGGGGTCTTCGCGGTCGCGAGCTTCGCATTCCTCTCACGGGCGATGACCACCATTCCCCTGGGCACCGCGTACGCCGTCTGGACCGGCATCGGGGCGACCGGCACCGCCGCCGTCGGCATCCTGTTCTTCGACGATCCGGCCACCGCGCTGAGAATTTTTTTCCTAGTGACCCTCATCGGATCCATCGCGGGGCTGAAGCTCGCCGCCTGAACTCTGACGCTCGGGCCTCCCGAAACAGAAACCACCTCGAATCGCGCTCCGGATATTCGTCACGGGTTAATCTTCCGCCCGACGCGCCGATATGAACCACATGCTCAAGATTCTGATCTCGCTCACGCTGGTCAGCGGCCTGTTCGGCGCGATTTCGTCCCACGCTGCCTCCCATTCGGTCGAGGAG
>CAYZKI010000517.1:0-1507 GCA_964478745.1 uncultured Bacteriovoracaceae bacterium | reverse complement strand
GCGAGGAGACGGCCACCGAGACCTTCCAGCAGCCGACCGAGACCCGGCGCAAGCTCGACATCCTGTTCGTGACGGACACCTCGGGCTCGCTCGACGACGAGCGCCTGGCCGTCGCCAACGGCATCGGCTCCTTCGTGAGCCAGCTCCCGGCCGGAACCGACTTCCAGGTGGGCGTCATGCTCGCCCACGCCGCCTCGGCCGACTACTCCGGCAAGCTCTACCGCTACGGCAGCAATCCCTATGTCCTCACGTCCGCGATGAGCGCGAGCGACCTGCAGACCAGGCTCAGGCAGAACCTCACGAACGGCCCGGGCGAGGGAGTCAGCGACGGCGGCGAAGCGATGCTGACCTCGTACAAGAAGGCCGTGACGGCCGGAAGCACGCAGCTCGCCTTCAACCAGAGCAAGGGCTTCTTCCGCGCGGACGCGGCTCTTGCCGTGATCTTCATCAGCGACGAGAACGACGTCTGCTACCCCGGCCGCGTGCGCGACCCCGACGGCGGCGAGGAGAACTCGTTCAACCTCTACTGCTCCGGCGTGAACGCGGATAGCGTCGTCCAGGCGACGAGATCGCTGAAGGGCAACGTCCCGTTCCTGTTCGCCGGGATCGTGTACACGGGCTCCGTGCCCGTACCGGCCGTCAACGAGAACGAGCTCGGCCTCGGGATCATCGAGACGGTGAACCTCGCCAACGGACTGCTCGTCGACATGGCCGTGGGCCAGTTCGCCGACGGGCTTCGCCAGATCGGCGAGCTCTCGCGCGTGCTCCTCGAGCTTCGGACCGAATTCACGCTTTCCGGAACGCCCGTCGCGGGCCAGCCCTTCACCGTCCGGGTCGACAGCCTGAGCGTGCCGTATACCTACGCGCCCAGCCTGAACCAGATCCAGCTGAGCGCGAGCAACGCGGGCTCGGCGGGCTCGACCATCGAGATCACGTACTGCACGGCGGTTTCAGGGCCTTAGGCCCTCAGATTCCGCGCGCGATCCGCGCCAGCCTACGGTTGTACACGTACTTGCGGCTGCGCAGGCGCGTATTCAGCTTCGTCTGAAGCTTGCGCCTGAGGCGATTGGCGCCCTTCTGCAGGCCGGACGCGTCGTCGAGCGATTCGGCGAGCTCGCGCGGGTGGATGGGCGCGTGGAACTCGATCCTCCACTTCGAAGGGAGGGGGATCAGGTTCAGGGGCAGGGGAATCTTCATGTTCTTCGTGAGGCCGCGCAGCGGTCCCCAGCCGATCCTGCTCAGATCGAGGTTCCCCAGATTGAAGTGGGCTTCTTCCGCGCCGATGATCGTACAGGGGACGATCGGGGCGTCGGCTTCGAGCGCCATTCTCAGGAAGCCCGTGTGGAAGTGCTGCAGCTTGTAGCGCAGGTAGGTCGACTTGAAGTTGCCGGTCTCGCCTTCGGGGAAGAGGATGAGCAGCCGGTCGCTCTTGAGGATCTCGGCGCCGCCCTGTACGGACGCGCGCCTGAGCCCGTGGCTCTCGGCGAGCTCCTTCACGGTGCTGGAG
>CAYZKI010000516.1:611-1510 GCA_964478745.1 uncultured Bacteriovoracaceae bacterium | reverse complement strand
ATGCTGCTGACCACCTTCGGCATCGGCGCGTTCCTGCTCCCGGCCGCGCTTTTCTTCTCGGCGGCGACGATCCTCAAGCGGGAAGGGGGCTTCCGCGTCCTCGGCACTCTGGGCGGCATGGCGGTCTCGGTCATCGCTCTCACGGTCTTCGTCACGCTCCAGTGGAAGTACTGGCCCTTCGCCGGGACGCTGCTTCTCACGGGCGGCGTGTTCGGCGCATGGCTCGCCGAGCTCCTGGTCGGGCAGTTCAATCCGCTGGGCTCGTCGATCGTGGCGCTCGTCGTGTTCTGCGTGGCCCTGGCGCTCTCGACCCCGGTGAGCGTCGCGCAGCTCGGCGCACGGGTCATCGGATTCGTGGCGCGCTGGAGCTGGAGCTTCGCTCGGCTCGTGGCCACGTACCTTCTGTACCTGGCCGGCCTGATGATGATGCGCTTCGCGCACTGGGCGGGCGACGCGACCCAGCGGGTCATCGAGGCGGCCATCCGCCGCGCGAAGGAGCGCAAGGTCGCCGCCGCGCAGGCATTGAAGGAGCAGATGTCTCTCCCGCTGCCGGAGACAAAGAGCGCGCAGCCAGTCATCGGAGCGGAAACCGAAGCCCAAACCGATACCGATACCGATTCTGATTCCGATACCGATACCGATACCGATACCGATTCTGATTCCGGCGTCCTGGCCACGAAGCCCACCGAAGTCCCGAACGCCTTGCCCGAGCTCGAGAAGCCCGTGAAAGCGGCGACGCAGCAGCAGAAGGCCCCGGCCATCCTCCCGCACGAGGTTCCGACCGCCGCGGCGATGGCGTCCGGCGTGACCGCTGCCGCGAGCAACGCGCTTGCCGCCGCCGGCGAAACGGTCGCGGCGCGCGCGGCGGCGCGCCTCTCGCGCATGGCCCGCGGCACGAA
>CAYZKI010000516.1:0-601 GCA_964478745.1 uncultured Bacteriovoracaceae bacterium | reverse complement strand
AGATCGAGTCGACGATCGACCGCGAGCGCTTGATCGGCAACTCGCAGATCCTCCGGCAGAAGTTCCTCGACTTCGGCATCGAGGGCGAGGTGACGGCCGTGCGTCCCGGCCCCGTGATCACGCTTTACGAGTTCAAGCCCGGCCCGGGCGTGAAGGTCTCGCGCATCGCCGCCCTCGCCGATGACCTCTCGATGGCCCTTTCCGCCCAAAGCGTCCGCATTCTCGCTCCTCTTCCGGGCAAGTCGGTGGTCGGAATCGAGATCCCGAGCGACAATCGCGAGGTCGTTTACCTGCGCGAGTTCCTCAGCAACCAGGACTTCTTCGGAACCAAGCACTCGATCCCGGTCGCGATGGGCAAGGACATCGGCGGCGCCACGTACCTTGCCGACCTGGCGCGCATGCCGCATCTTCTCACCGCCGGCCAGACGGGCTCGGGCAAGTCGGTGTTCATGAACGGCCTGATCTGCTCGCTGCTCTACCGGTTCACGCCCGACGAGCTTCGCATGATCCTCGTCGATCCGAAATATATCGAGTTCAAGGCCTACAGCGACATCCCGCACCTCCTGCTTCCGGTCGTGGACGACCCCAAGCAGGCCAGCAC
>CAYZKI010000515.1:0-1510 GCA_964478745.1 uncultured Bacteriovoracaceae bacterium | reverse complement strand
CCCGCCGCATCTTCACTGCGCGAACTTCATCTCGGGAACGGAATCCGGCACGATCAGCCGCGCAGCCGTCGCCTTGCGGATCTCGTCGACCGACACGCCGGGAGCGCGCTCGCGAAGCACGAGGCCGTCGGAGATCACTTCGATCACCGCGAGCTCGGTCACGATCTTCTTCACGACGCCGACGCCCGTGAGCGGCAGCGTGCACTTCGGGAGGATCTTGCTCGATCCGTCCTTCGCCACGTGCTGCATGGCCACGATCACGTTGCGCGCGCCCGCGACGAGATCCATCGCGCCGCCCATCCCCTTCACCACCTTGCCAGGCACCATCCAGTTGGCGAGATCGCCGGTTTCGCTCACTTCCATCGCGCCGAGCACCGTGAGATCCACGTGCCCGCCGCGGATCATGGCGAACGAATCGGCGCTCGAGAAGATCGAAGAGCCCGGAATCGTGGTCACCGTCTCCTTGCCCGCGTTGATGAGGTCGGGATCGACCTCCTTCTCCGTGGGATAGGGACCCATCCCGAGCAGTCCGTTCTCGGACTGGAGGATGACCGTCATCCCCTTCGGGACGTAGTTGCCGACGAGGGTGGGAATCCCGATGCCGAGATTCACGTAGTAGCCGTCGCGAAGCTCCATCGCGATCCGCTGAGCGATCTGCTCACGAGTCAACGTCGCCATCTTCAGTTCCTCCCCTCGCCCCGGACCATGCGCTTCTCGATGCGCTTCACGTAGTTCGACCCCTGGAAGATGCGCTTCACGTAGATGCCGGGCGTATGGACCTGGTCCGGATCGAGAGAGCCGACCGGGACGAGCTCCTCGACCTCGGCGATCGTGATCGGCGCGCAGGTCGCGACGACCGGATTGAAGTTGCGGGCCGTTCGGCGGTACACGAGGTTCCCCATCGCGTCGCCCTTCCACGCTTTCACGATCGCGAAGTTGGCCTTGATCGAGCGCTCGAGCACGAACTTCTTGCCGTCGAACTCGCGCACGTCCTTGCCTTCGGCGACCAGCGTGCCCACGCCGGTCGGCGTGTAGAACGCCGGGATTCCCGCGCCGCCCGCGCGCATCTTCTCCGCGAGCGTGCCCTGCGGGGTCAGCTCGACCTTCAGCTCGCCCGAAAGCACGAGCTGCTCGAAGAGCTTGTTCTCGCCGACATAGCTCGAGATCATCTTGGCGACCTGGCGGCGCTGGAGAAGCAGGCCGATGCCGAAGTCATCGACGCCGGCGTTGTTCGAGATGCAGGTCAGGCCCTTCACGCCTTTCTCCACGAGCGCGCCGATGCAGTTCTCGGGGATCCCGCAGAGGCCGAAGCCCCCGATCGCCAAGACCGAACCGTCCCCGATGTCCCGAATCGCCTCGCGCGCGTCTTTCACGACTTTGTTCATATGAGCGTGAGAAAAACACAAACGCCGGGGGCCGTCCAGCGAATCGCCGGGCGGCCCCCGATGTGAAAATCCGAGCTTTCCGGCCCGATTCTTAGGGAATCAGGTCCAGGAGCTTCTGCGTGTAG
>CAYZKI010000514.1:0-1514 GCA_964478745.1 uncultured Bacteriovoracaceae bacterium | reverse complement strand
CGCTTAGATGAATGAAAACTAGGCCCTGGCCGTTGGTTATCCTGGCGATCCTCCAGTTCCTCTCGCCCGTGGCGACGATCCTCTTCAACGCCTACGTGCTCGACGTGAAGGCCTCGTACGTCGTCAAGTGGATGCTCGAGAAGCCGCCGATCCAGATCTTCGAGACGCTCCTGCTCATGCCGATCGCGGGCATCGCGATCTACCAGATGAAGCGCTGGGGCTACTTCGTGTTCTTCGCCGCCATGATCTGGGGGCTGGGAAGCAACCTCATGGCGATCAGGCAGTCGCCGGACGGGGCCGCCCCTGGCGTGATGGCCCTTCTCTTCGCGGCTCCGATGGCGCTCGCGCTGTACTTCCTGCTTCCATCGGTGCGCAGGACGTACATGGACCCGACGGTCCGCTGGTGGGAAGCCAAGCGCCGCTTCCTGCTCGACGTCCCGCTCGACATCCAGGCCGCGGGCCCGGCCTTGACCTGCAAGGCCCAGAACATCTCCGAGGGCGGCGTGGCATTCCTGATCAGCGACGCGGAAGCCCAGAAGATCGGCCTCAAGAACGAGCAGGAGATCCGCATCCGCTTCTCCGTCGCGAACGTCGAGTTCAGCGTTCCCGGCATGGTCATGTACTCGATGCAGCAGCCCGGCGGCCGCTTCTACGGCGTGCGCTTCCTTCACACGAGCGAGACGCGCAAGCGCTTCGTCGATCTGATGAAAGGGCTCGAGCTCATCGGCGTCGCTCACCGCGACCAGGACGTGATCAAGCCCTGGTACATCAACATGCGCGACTGGGCCTTCACCCTCGCTAAGACGGGAAAAGGCCTGGTTCCGGAAGTGAAGTCGACGCGCAAGACCTGATCGCGCGGGACCGTCCCGCGCTCAGTCCCAGCCGTCCTGGTGCACGGACACGCCCTGCACTTCCACGGACTTCAGCTGGACGCTCTCGCCGCCCTTCGGCGCGACGAGGAAGGTCTTGATGACGAGAGTCCCCTCGCCCACGTGCTGATGGAAAGTCCCGATATGAGCCTGGAGCTCCTGCGCGGAGTTGGCCTGCTGGTAGTTCGGGCCGGCCGTCGCCCAGCCCTTCTCGCCCCAGTAGTACCAGGTGGCGCTGTCGGGCGAGAGCTGGTAGCGCGCGAAGCCCTGATGGCCTTCGCCGGCGATCTCCTTGAACGAGTCGAGTGCGCTGAACCACGGCCCGGTCTGAGTGACGAAGACGGCGACGCGCTCGCGCGCGCCCTGCGCGCCTTCCCTCTTCTTGAACCTCACGCCGCCCGCGGCGAACTCCACGTCCGTCGGGTCGAACATCTTCTCCCTGGCCTGCTCGAAGGACCACGCGTGCTTGAACGCGCCCGGAGCGTCGGGGCCACGCAGGAGCGGCTGCTCGGCGAGCTTCGCCGACTTCACCTTCTGCGAGTTCACGGGAATGAGGTCCACCGTGCACCCCGACGAGAGGATGCCGGCCGCGGCCAACCAAATCAACGCAGTGCGTGATCGTGAGGGAATCATTCCCTTCTAGAG
>CAYZKI010000513.1:0-1516 GCA_964478745.1 uncultured Bacteriovoracaceae bacterium | reverse complement strand
CTTCCCTACAATCCGCCCCCGGATGTGGCGTTGGCTGAACAGCTTGCGCGGCGATCAGCCGCCGCTGTCGCCGGACGAGGTCAGGCGCAGGCGCCGTGACGGCGTCCTCATCCTGCTGACGGCGATCGTCTTCGGCGTATTCGCCGCACTCGAGACAGGCCTCGGTACCCTTCGCGGCGACGAGGCCTCGTTGAGCGGGAACATCACGTTCTTCCTGCTCATCAACTTCAATCTCATCCTGCTGATCTTCCTGATCTTCCTCGTGATCAGGAACTTCGTGAAGCTGGTCCTGGAACGCCGCAGGCGGATCCTCGGCTCGCGGCTCCGCACCCGCCTCGTGCTGGCCTTCGTGGGCTTGACCCTCTTTCCGGCGATTCTGCTCTTCATCGTCGCTCAGGGGTTTCTCGGGCGCGTTTTCGACACTTGGTTCAGCGTGCGCGTCTCGAATTCGCTCAGCGACGCGATGGAGATCGCGGAGGCCACCTACCAGCAGGCGGGCAACTCGGCCCTGCACTTCGCCAAGGTGATCGCCGGTCAGATCGATCGTGGCAAGCTCGCTCGCCCTGCGCGGCGGAAGGCGCTCGAGGAGTTCCTGGGCCAACGGAACGAGGAGTTCGGCCTGACGTTCATCGAGGTGTACGATCTCTCGGGGAACGTCTTGGCGCGCGCCGGCGATCCGACTCTCGGCGGCGAACGCGGGCCCGAGACCGAGGAGCTCGCCGGCGTGCTGCGAGGCGAAGAGGGGGTCGCCTCGCTGCGCTACGCCCGCGGGGACGTCGTGCGCGGCGCGGTGCCGCTCGAGGACGTGGACGGGCGGATCCAGGGGGCGGTTGCCGTCGGCTATCTCATCGCTCGAGGCCTCAGGCAGCCGGCGCGCGACATCGCCAAGTCGTTTCAGGAGTTTCGCCACTTCGAGGTGCTGCGCCAGCCGATCAAGAACAGCTACGTCCTCAGCCTGCTGCTGATCACCCTGGTGATCATCTTCTCGGCGACGTGGTTCGGCTTTCAGCTCGCGAGCACGATCACCGTTCCCATCCAGAGACTTGCGGAGGGAACGCGCGAGGTCGCCCAGGGCAACTGGGACTACCGCATCGAGGCGGGCGGCGACCACGAGTTGAACACCCTCGTGGATTCCTTCAATCGCATGACCGGCGAGGTGAAGAAGATCCACAGCAAGCTGGACGAGGGCCGCAGGTACATCGAGACCATCCTCGCGAACGTCGAGGCGGGAGTCGTGGCCCTCGGGCATGCGGGGCACATCACGACCATCAACCGGGCGGCGGAGGCCATGCTCGGGCTCCGCGGTGACGTGCGCGGCAAGTCGTGGGAGGAGGTCTTCCAGCGCGTCGATCTTCGCGACGTCGGACGGATGATCAGTCGGGTGGCGCGTGGCGACGAGGATCAAGTCGAGCGTCAGATCAAGCTGAGCGCGGGGCCCCGCGTCGTCACGGTGCAAGTGACGGTGACCATTCTGCGCGATGACAGCGGAGTCGCGATCGGGACGATGGTCTTCTTC
>CAYZKI010000512.1:0-1527 GCA_964478745.1 uncultured Bacteriovoracaceae bacterium | reverse complement strand
GTCCTGGGAGAGCCTGCTCGATGCCTCGGCCATGAACCGCCTGCGCAATGCGTCAGAGGCCTACGCCGACGAGCCCGTCATCGCGCCGGTCTGGCCCCTCGCGTTGTCCGGGGACTCCTGGCCGGGATTGGTCGGGGGTGGGGTGACGGTCGGTTGGCAAACGGATGGTTCGGCCTGGGCTCTGGATCCCGCGACCCCCGGCGATTGGGATTGGGTGGCGCCTGCGCTTGTCGGGCGCTGGGACCCGCGCCAGCTGGAGATCCTCATTCCCGAAGCCGGTACCGCCGAGTTCTTCCTCGAGGAGGATGCCGAGGCTCAATGGGCACTCGCTCCATCCTCCGTGGCTTGGACGGATGGGCCGGCGCTGAATGACACCTCGGTCCCGAAGATCTTCCCCTTCGCGATCGACTGGGCTCGCCAGCCGCGGTCCGGATCGCCCGTATCCGAGAGCACTCGTCGCGCCATCGGGATTGCGCCTCGCACCAAGGCGCCCGTTTTCTATCCGCAGAATGGCGCCCATCGGGTGGAGGCCTTCGTCTCCCTGGATGCGTACTGGGAGATCGCGAAGCTTCTGCGCTGGTGGCAGGACATGCGTGGCGCCGTGGGGGCTCACTACGTGCTCTCACCCGCGGCGGCCGCGAGGCTCGGAGCCGATGCCGCGGCCGGGACGACGTCCATCTCGATTGCGCCGTCGGGCGCGCTCGGCGATTACAGGTACCTGGCGCTCACCAACGCGCTCGGCGCCATCGAGTACGTGCGGGTCTCCAGCATCTCCGGCGATGTCTGCACCCTGGTCTCTCCGCTCGCTTCCGCCTGGCCGGCGGCGACCACGTCGGTCTGCATCGGGGTGCTGGCGCGTCACGCCACCGACGTCCTGGAGATCCGCTTCGCCGCCCCCGGCTACGGGGCCTGTACCCTGTCTTGGACGGAGCTCCCGGAGGAGTACGTCATCGCCGATCTTTCCACCGAATCGCGTGGCGGTACGGTCGGGTCCGGGGTGTCTCGCGCCTGGCTGTACCTGATCACCGTGGATCGAGGCGCGAGTTCGACGAGCCACCGGTTCACATCCTACGAGCGCGATCTCACCGCCGACGGCCAAACATGGGCCGCCGAACCGCTCAGCCACTCGGACGTGTCCGCCTCGGTCCGACTGGATCGTGACGAGCTCACCCTCTCCGGACGGTGGCTGCCGTGGTGCGAGCCATTCCTGCCGGGTCGCCTCGCCGCCCGGGTGCTCCTCGAGATCAAGGAGTGCGAGGTCTCCGGGAACACGGGCAGCAATGTGGCGGCTCGGTGGAGCGGCGAAGTGTCCGGGATCGAGGCCGACGGACCACTCGTAAAGGCGACGGCCAGGGGGCCCTACGCGGTATTTGATCGGCCGTGTCCCCGCTACCTGATGCAACGCGGATGCAACCACGTCGTGTATGACGACCACTGTGGCGTCACTCGATCTCAGTGGGAGTTCTCGGCCGTCGTCACCGCGGCCTCCGGCGCTTCCGTGACGCTCGGGTCCTGGACGCGAGTGGA
>CAYZKI010000511.1:0-1534 GCA_964478745.1 uncultured Bacteriovoracaceae bacterium | reverse complement strand
GTGTTCTCGATGAACTCCGTGACCGCCGCCCCGTTCCGGTCCTGATGGAAGCGACCGGCCACCTCGCCCGCCTTCCGAATCACGGTGGGCCGGAGCAGGTCGGGCACGTCGCGGTTCTTGAAGCGCGCCACCTCGCGGATTCCCTTGGAGAAGGCCGGGGTGTGGACATAGTTTTCCAGTGCGACGTGAACGACCAGATCGGCCGCCTGCGCGACGAAGTCACCGACGAGCTCGCGGAACTTCGGGTCGGCGGGATGCTTCGACATCGCCACCAGCCGGTCCGTGTCCCGCTCCACGAGCTTCCTGAGACTGTAGGCCCGCCTGGAGATATCTCCGGGGAAGTAGCCGGCATCGAGAGCGTCAGCGGCCGATTCGCGGAAATACTCATGCCACGGGAGGACTCCGCGAAGCTCCTCGGGCCCGAGCTCCTTCATGTCGAGGAGCTTGCTGTCGCCCTTGTAGCCGACGAGCTGCGAGAAGGTCTGCCCAAGCATCTCGAGCTTCGTCCGGAAGCGGGTATTCGCGTTCATCGCCCGGTTGATGTCCGACTCCGGGAGGCCCATCTGGTTCAGGAGATTGCGCCCGAGCTCGCGCCGGAGCGGCCCCGCGGCCGCGTCCTGGCCGATCATCCGGAGCCCCTCGTTCAGGAAGAACTCCTTCTGCGAGCTCCTCGCGTGGAAATACCCGCACGTGTGGGTCATGCAGCCGTAGTCGACCATCTCGCCGTAGGCGCCGATGTTGGATTGGTTGACGAAGTCCCCCTTCATGATCCGGCGGGCGTTCGCTTCGCCCAGCGCGCGGATGGCTTGAAACGCGCGCATCTCCCGATCGAAGCGGCGGGTCGGCGCGCGCACGATCAGCGCGAGCGGCACCTCCCTTCCGTCCGGGTACTTCATCGTGCGGCCCGTGGCGATGATCGCGATGACGCGAGAGCCGCCGTGCTTGAGCTCGGCGTCGGCCACGCGCCCGAAGACGGCCTCCTTGATCGCCTCTTCTAGGGTGGCCGATCCGTCAGCGTGGCTCTCGAACGCGTTCGAGGGCGGCCCGATCGGCTTGCCCGCGGCGTTGCCCTGCCCGGTCAGGCCGATGCCTTTCACGTTCACCCACACGTCCGGCTGGACTTGGATGTAACCCGCCCGACCCGAGCCGCCGTGCGCATCCATTTCGACGAAAAAGTTCGGGCGACCGTCCGGCGTAGCGTAGCTCGAGGCCTCTTTGGCGACCGTGGCGCCTTCCTTGATCTCGTGACCCAGGAGCCGGATGATCTGGCGCTCGAACTCACCGTGGCCCACGCGCCCAGGCTGAAGCTTCAACCCGACGCCGTCGGCCGCCGTCTGATCGAAGTACAAAAGCTGGCCGCCCTGGACGGGCTGCGACTCGAGCACAGCCGCCGTGTCAGTGAACCTCGGTCCCGCGACCGTGACTTTGGCGGGCTCGGGCTGGTCTTCGGCGCGAGCCGCGCGCGGATCGGGCGCGATCGCCGCCACCAGCAGAAGAGCCAGCCCGGCGCCGAGCGAGCCGAGGTGTTTGAAGA
>CAYZKI010000510.1:0-1538 GCA_964478745.1 uncultured Bacteriovoracaceae bacterium | reverse complement strand
CACTTACTCCGGACCCTGGTAGGCATGCTGCGCCACCGCGAGACCGCCGGCTCCGATGATGAAGCCGAACGCGGACGCGAGCAGGACTCGCTTCATATTCTCTCCTCGTCTGCTTCGGGGTGTTGTACGGAAAGCAGGTCGCGCTGATTCGATAGCAGATTCCGCCCGGGGCGCGCGGAACGCGGGTCCGCGGAGACGCTCGGGCGCGTCGGCCGATCCGGGCGGTGGGATCGCGGTCACTGACTTCTTTGCCGTCGAGCGGCGTATGGGAATGAAGAGGGGCGAACTCCGCACGGTCGCCCGAGCTCGTTGCCTGCGCTGGCCCGACGAGGCCCGTTCGGGAAGACGAGGCATCCCTGACGCTCGGGGTGGATGGAGAGCCAATTACGACCTCGGAGCAGAGTCGCACCTGTTCGAGCTCTCCAACTAAATGCGTCGCTGCTGAGCGAATGGCTTCCCGTCACGCTCTCCGAATCGAGCAGCGGACTCCCCGGGATCTTCGACACGGCGGGCGGGATCTTCGAGGGCGATCTCGTCGGAAGCGCCGTACTCATCGACCTCGATCAGGGCTTCCTCGGCTACAGCTGGGACCTGAGGAAGGCGGAGGTGTTCTCGGAGCCCTAGCTGTCGGAGCCGACCCGATTCGGGAGACACGCAGGCGGGCGCGTCGCGTGGTCCGCTCGGATTCGATCGGCCTTCGACGCCATCAACGACCTGCCTGAAAGACCTGCCTGGGAAGCGATCGAGTTTCAGCACGCCCCGAGTTAGAGTGGCACGCATGCGCCAGCCGTCGACGAAGATCCAGCAGCCGCGCTTCGACCCGACCGCGATGCTCGCGGAGGCGAGCCGCCGCGCCGGAGGTCTCACCGACTTCGGCGACGACTCGTTCCGGGAGGCGCTGCGCCGCCTGGTCGAGAGCCTCGACCGGGAGGCGACGCTCACGCCGGTCGGTCGCGTGACCGAGTGGGAACGCACCGTCGGGCTGCTCGTGAACCGGCTCCGCCATCAGGACCACGTCAAGCGCCATCCCGAGATCCTCGCCGAGGAGATCCGGCGTCCCGTCTTCATCGTCGGCTTCCCGCGGACCGGCACCACGATGCTCCACCGCCTGCTCGCGAGCGCGCCCGGAGCGAACGCCGTCGCGTGGTGGGAGTGCCGGCATCCTTCGCCGTTCCCGGACACGCGCTGGGGCGAGCCCGATCCGCGCATCGCGGCCGCCAAGGAGGAGGTCCGCCAGATCCTCGCCGCACGGCCCGAGCTCGCCGCCATCCATCCGTGGGACGCGGAAGGGCCCGACGAGGAGATCATGCTCCTGGAGAACTCCTTCCTGAGCTGGACGCCCGAGTCGATGAACGATCTGCCCGGCTTCGGCGCCTGGCGCGAGCGGCAGGACCTCACGCCGGCCTATCGCTATCTGCGCGAGCAGCTCCAGTTCCTGCAGTGGCAGAAGCGCAAGGCCGGGCGTTGCGGCGACTTCTGGGTCTTGAAGGCGCCGTTCCACCTCGGCTACCTCGAGCCGCTCTTCGCCGCCTTCCCCG
>CAYZKI010000509.1:0-1552 GCA_964478745.1 uncultured Bacteriovoracaceae bacterium | reverse complement strand
CGGCACGACCTCGCCTCTTTCGAGCTTCTGGACCGCCTCGCAAAGCGCGTCGACGGTCTGCTCGCGGAAGAAGACACCGGTCTTGCCGGTCACCGTCTCGAGGGCGCCGCCGGCCGCGAAGGCGATCACGGGGGCTCCCGCGGCCATCGCCTCGAGCGGGGTGATCCCGAAATCCTCCACACCCGGGAAAACGAACGCCTTGCATTTCAGATAGAGGTCGTCGATCGCGGCGTTCGAGAGCGCCCCGAGGAACTCGACCGTGGGGCCGGCCCTCTTCTTGAGCCTCGCTTCGTCCTGGCCGGAGCCGACGATGAGCAGAGGGAGCTTCATGCGGTTGAACGCGTCGACGGCCAGATCGACGCGCTTGTACGGCGCGAACGCGCCGACCATGAGGTAGTGCCGCCCGGCCTTGCGCTCCTTGCCCTGGAAGCGCGCGAGATCGGCGAACGGATAGACCACGCTCGAGTCACGGCCGTAAAATTCCCGGATCTGCCCGGAAATGAAGTTGCTCAGCGTGACGATCGCGTCCACGCGCGACTCGGAGCTGACCTCGCGGTCCCACTTCCGGAGATACGGGCGCACCAGCCGCGCGGCGAGCCGGACGGGCGGCGACGATTTCCCGGGACCGAAGTACTCGTCGAAGCGGTCCCACATGTATCTCATCGGGGCGAACACGTAGCTGACGTGAACCGCGCCCTCGGGCTTGCGGACGCCCTTGGCCACGCAATGGGAAGTGGAGATCACCAGATCGAAGCCCGAGAGGTCGAAGCTCTCGATCGCCTTGGGAAGGAGCGGGAGGAAGTGGCGATAGCGCTTCTCGGCGTTCGGCACCTTCTGGAGCCAGCTCGTATGCCTCTTCAGCGTGGTGAGCGTGGGGGCGATCTTTCCGGGCACGTAGAGGAGCGTGAAGAGCTCGGCTCGCGGAAACATCTCCGCGATGGCCTCGAGCACGTACTCGCCGCCTCTCATCCCCGTCAGCCAGTCGTGGACGAGCGCGACTCTCAACGGCGCGTCTCCGATTCGATCTCCGCGCGGAAGTAATCGATGGTGCGGCGAAGGCCTTCCTGGAGGTCGACCTTGGGCTCCCACCCGAGCTCGGCTCGGGCTTTCGAGATGTCCGGGCAGCGGCGCCTCGGATCGTCCTCGCGCCCCGGAAGGTGGCGGATGGCCGACTTCCCGCCGGTCAGCCCGCGAACGGCTTCCGCGAAATCCAGGATCGTGCGCTCGCTCGGGTTCCCGAGGTTGAACGGGCCCGGGCGGTTGCTCTCGAACGCGCGGACAATGCCTTCCACGAGATCGCTGACGAAGCAGAAGCTTCGCGTCTGCTTGCCGTCGCCGTGGATGGTGAGCTCGCGGCCGGTCAGGGCCTGGATGCAAAGCTCGGGTACCACGCGCCCGTCGTCCGCTCGCATGCGCGGGCCGTAGGTGTTGAAGATCCGCACGATGCCCGCGTTCAGGCCCTTGCCGCCGCGGGACGCGGGGCGCGCGGCCGAGCTCACGTAGGCCTCGCCGAAGCGCTTGGTCTCGTCGTAGCAGGCGCGCGGTCCGATGG
>CAYZKI010000508.1:314-1558 GCA_964478745.1 uncultured Bacteriovoracaceae bacterium | reverse complement strand
GCGGTAAGGAGCGACGTCTGGAACCAGCCGCGATGCTGGTCGCTGCCCTCGAGGTAGAGATCCGCCGGCCAGCCGAGCTCGCGCGCCTCGCAGACGGCGGCGTGCGAGACGCCGGAGTCGAACCACACGTCCAGGATGTCGCGCTCTTTCCTGAACTTCGTGCCTTTGCACTTCGAGCAGGAGGAACCTGGAGGAAGGAGCTTCTCTGCGGGCTCGGTGAACCAGACGTCGACGCCGCGGGCCTCCATCTGGTCCGCGACGTGGTTGAACACCTTCTCGTCGGCCTTCGGCTCGTTGCAGGACTCGCAGTAGAAAACCGTGATCGGAACGCCCCAGGCGCGCTGGCGCGAGATGCACCAGTCCGGCCTTCCCTCGACCATCGCCAGGATGCGGTTGATGCCCCAGTCGGGAACCCAGCTCACCTCGCGGATCGCCGCGACGGCTTCCTTGCGGAGGTTGCGTCCGTTCTCCGCCTGGCCCCCCGTGGCGGAAGGACGCGAAGCGTCCATGCCGATGAACCACTGGGGCGTCGCCCGGAAGAGCACCGGATTGTGGCAGCGCCAGCAGTGCGGGTAGCTGTGCTGGATGTCGGTGCGCGCCACCAGGTGGCCGGACTCCTGGAGCCTCGCGATGATCGGCTCGTTCGCCTTGAAGATGTACTGGTTCTGCATCTCCGGGAAGTCGGCCGTGTACTTGCCCTTGTCGTCGACGGGCGCGTAGATCGGAAGGCCGTACTTCAGGCCGATGCGGTAGTCGTCGACGCCGTGGCCGGGGGCCGTGTGGACGGCGCCCGTTCCCGCGTCGAGCGTCACGTGGTCGCCCAGCATGATCAGCGAGTCGCGCTCGATGAACGGATGCTTCGTCTTCAGCTTGTGAAGCTTCTCGCCTTTGAACGTCAGGACCGGCGCCGATCCCGCCTTCATGCCGGCGGCCTGCTCGACCGCGGCTTGAAGCTCCTTGGCGACGATCCAGAGCTCGGTGCCCTCGAGCGTCGGCACCTTCACCGCTACGTAGTCGAACTCGGGATGAACCGAGATGCCGAGGTTCGCGGGAAGCGTCCAGGGAGTGGTCGTCCAGATGATGACCGCCGTGCGCGAGGCGCCTTCCTTCTTCGCCGCGGCCGCCAGCTCCGGGAAAGCCGCGAGCGACTCGGGGCGCATGTCGAACTTCACGTAGATCGACGGGCTCTTCTTGTCGGCGTACTCGATCTCCGCCTCGGCGAGCGCGGTGCCGCACGAGGGGCA
>CAYZKI010000508.1:0-304 GCA_964478745.1 uncultured Bacteriovoracaceae bacterium | reverse complement strand
CCAGTGCACGGGCTTGTTGCCCTTGTAGAGGACGCCTGCCTTGGAGCAGCGGCCGAGCTCGCGGACGATCGAGGCCACGTACTCCTTGCTCATCGTGACGTACGGGTTGTCCCAGTCGCCGAAGATCTCGAGGCGCTGGAACTGCGAGCGCTGCAGGTCGATGTACTTCGAAGCGTAAGCGCGGCACATGTCACGAAGCTCGGTCACGGGCACGGTGGCCTTGTCGCGCTTCTGCTCGAGCAGCTGCTTCTCGACGCCGAGCTCGATCGGGAGGCCGTGGCAGTCCCAGCCCGGCACGTAGACC
>CAYZKI010000507.1:1186-1561 GCA_964478745.1 uncultured Bacteriovoracaceae bacterium | reverse complement strand
AAGTCGACACGCCCAGGGCGCGCGCGGCCTCGCTCGTGGAGAGCGATTTCGTGCGCAGCCACCCTCTGGCGCGGATTGGCCTCGGACGAGGCATGCCCGCGCGATCGCGCTCGAGCAGCTGGTCGTTGATCCTGGACAGCAGCTGGAGCACCGCCGTGCCGATGGCCAGCGGGGTGGCCTGCCCGAGCTGCAGCGCGGCCGACGAGAGCTCCAGGCCGAACTCGGGCGCGGCGACCACGAAGTAGCGGTGCTTGCGCGTGATAACGATGGCGTAGTCGAAGACTGAGTACGTGGAACGGGAAGTTTTCATTTTTCGTATCACCCGAGGAGTTGCTCCTCGAGGCCCAAGTTTCGTATGCGTTTCTTGAATAGAGC
>CAYZKI010000507.1:0-1176 GCA_964478745.1 uncultured Bacteriovoracaceae bacterium | reverse complement strand
ATTTAAAGTGGGGCACGAAGATCAAGCGGAAACATCCGCTCAGAGCGGCCTCCGAGCTTCGCCTGCGCGCAGGGCCGCCCGCTCAGGCAAGCGGCGCGCGATCCAGCCGCCCGTCGGTTCCGATCACGACCCGCTCGTCGGCCAGCGTGAGCGAATCCAGGCTCGCGGCCCTCCCTGTGGCGTTGACGATGCGGACATCCCCGACGAGCTTCGCTTTCCGCAGCGTGACCTGTCCCTCGATCTCGAGGCGGTCGAGCTCGCGGATGCTCAGGCCCGCGAAGGCGTCGAGAACGCTCTTCACGTCCTGGTAGAACTTGTCCCCGGTCGCGGGGTCCTTCAGCGAGATCACCGGGAGGGCGCCGGGCCTCAGGTTGTCGACCTTGAGCGTCTCCGGATTCAGCCGGAAGCGGTCCGAGTGGAACTGCATGAAGAAGTCGAAGGCCGACTTGATCGGGGAGAAGAAATCGGTCCTGAGGTCGCGATCGACCTTGATGATGTGGACGAGGGGCTCATGGTACTTCGAGCGCCAGTAGCGATCCAGGTTCATGAGGCTCGAGCCCATGGCACCCTCGAGCTGCGTGTACTCGCGCTCGACGCCGTCCTCGTCGACCTGCTTCTTTCGGTTCAGGATCAGGTCCGGAGTGATGATACTCAGGAACTCCTCCTCGCCGATCTCGTCGACGAGCCTGGAGATACGGGGAGCGAGGGTGTCGTAGTTCACCAGGACGAGGTTCGTGTTCGCGATCCCTTCGAGCCTCTCGAAAAGAGCGAGCTGGCCCGCCTCCTTGGCCTGCGCGGTCTCGATGACGGTCGCGTAGACGGTGCCGTCGGGAAGCCGGGCCAGGCCGAGCTTGCCGCCTTTCAGGTCCACGGGCATCGCCTCGGTCATCACCAGGGCGAGCCCGATCCTCTCGCGAACCAGGAGGCCGACCATATAAGGATCGGGCGAGCTGTTCAGATCCTCGCCGTTGCTGATCGCGCCGATCAGGGGGCCCGCGCTCTCCGGGCGAAGCTCCGGACGGTACGCGGCGCGCATCGCATCGACGAAGAAAAGGGCGTGCCCTCCCGGCGCCTTGCGCCTGAAACTCACCCTGCCCTGCGTGTCGAGCGTGGGGATGTGGTCCTGCTCGGTCTCACGGAAGCGCGAGACCCGCCGCGAGTCCCGCAGCGCGCTCA
>CAYZKI010000506.1:0-1582 GCA_964478745.1 uncultured Bacteriovoracaceae bacterium | reverse complement strand
CTGGTCGTCCTCTGGATGGTACGCTGAATCTGGAGATCGGGCAGACCGTGCACGTACTCGCCCCCGGTCGCCTTCGACTTGATGATCAGTTGGGAGCCGCACGCCCCCTGTGCCTGCAGCGGCACCGCCGTCAGCATCGACGCCAGCACCACCATCGCCGTCACCCGCTTCGTGATCGCATTCATATGGATGAGCTCCTAGGAGTTGAGGTGAACCCGCTCCCAGTCCCTGCTGACATGGCCTCGACCCGACGGCGGGATGCGCTCGACCCCCGGGCTCTTCATGGAGGCGAACCTACGGCGATCGGTCACTGAGGCGTCATCTGAATGCGGCGGGGCGGTCCGAAGGACCGCGGAGGCCAGAGGCCGGAGGTCAGTCGGCCGTTATCTCACACCTCACACCTCCCATCTCCCATCTACGATCCGCCCCTTGTCATCCGTTCATCCGGATAATAGAATAAAGACACAACCGTTCCCGTGGCGATTTCGAGGCAACTTGCGGCCACGCTAAACAATCTGCTAAAGCGCCGGCCCGGTGCCCCTCGATGCTCCGGGCTTCGTGCGTCTGGGTCCTACCGTGAGCACTCTCGTCCTTCCCGATCCATTCCAAGTCTCGTTCGAGTTCTTCCCGCCGAAGACTCCCGAGATGGAAGCGACCCTCTGGAAAGCCATCACGCGGCTCGCCCCACTGGCGCCCCGATTCGTCTCCGTCACCTACGGCGCCGGCGGCTCGACCCGCGAGCGGACGCATAACACCGTCCACCGCATCCTCACCGAGACCAGCCTCATCCCCGCGGCCCATCTCACCTGCGTGGCTGCCACTCGGGAAGAGATCGACCAGGTCGCCGACGACTACTGGAACGCCGGCGTCCGCCACATCGTCGCCCTCCGCGGCGACATCCCGGGCGGAGAGACCTCGTACTTCCCCACCCCGGGTGGCTACGCCTACGCCAACGAACTCGTCGAGGGGCTCCGTCGCCGCCACGACTTCGACATCGCCGTCGCGGCCTACCCGGAAGGACATCCGGAGTCACGCTCGCTCGACGAGGACCTCGATCACCTCAAGCGGAAGATCGACGCCGGAGCGACGCACGCGATCACGCAGTTCTTCTTCGACAACTTCACCTACCTCCGCTTCCTCGAGCGCGCGCATCGCGCCGGCATCACCGTCCCGATCATCCCCGGGATCATGCCGGTGACCAACTTCACCACGATGCAGCGCTTCGCGGCCACCGCCGGCGCGAGCATCCCGCGCGACTTCGCTCGGCTCTTCGAGGGACTCGAGGAGGACGCCGAGACGCGCAAGCTCGTCGCCGCCACCGTCGCCGCCGAGCAGTGCCAGCAACTCGCCCGCTCGGGGATCACCGAGTTCCACTTCTACACGCTCAATCGCGCCGACCTCACGTACGCGCTCTGCCACATCCTCGGTCTGCGCCCCCGCATCACTCCCCCTGTCGCATGAGCACTCCCCTGAACCGCGCCTCCCGCCTCGCCCTCCTCCCCGAGCTCGCGCGCGAGCGGATCCTCATCATCGACGGCGCCATGGGGACGATGGTCCAGACCCATCGTCTGACCGAGGCGGA
>CAYZKI010000505.1:0-1606 GCA_964478745.1 uncultured Bacteriovoracaceae bacterium | reverse complement strand
CGGAAAGCGCGCTTTCGAGGGCCTGCTCGATGGCCGCGGCTCCCTGGGCATCGCTCTTCCTCCCATTCGCTTTATCGAGCAGGTCGGAAACGCTGGCTTGGGCGGAGGCAGAGGTCATCACAACAGAAAGTAGGACTGCGGAAAAGAAAGAGGTTTTCATATCGTCTCCTGATCGGTTAATGCGGGGCATCAATATCAGCAGAACGGCTGTCCTGACATTCCAAAGAACGGTGCCGATGCATTTCCCGGTAACCCCCGGGTGTCACCGCGCTTGATTTATGATTCGATGCGTTATATCCCGTCGGAAACTTCTTAAACGAGGACCCTCATGAAAAACCTGATCCCCGCCCTGACCTTTGCCATCCTGGCCTTGTTTCCGGCCCCGGCCGAGGCCGCCCTGAGCTTCGACGGCTGCTACCAGATGTACCTGCCCTCGACGATGTACCCCGCGTTCTGTCTCGACGGCACCGCCGAGGAAGGCATCAACGGCTCGGGCGCAAGGCTCGTGATCTTCGGAACGAACTCGAGCAACGTCGCGCACTGCTCGGTGTCCACGAGCTCGGTTCTCTGGGTCAACAGTTATGCTTTCGAGATCGACGGCGTGACCGAGCTCAAGCTCGAGAACGCCTACGCCGACTACCGTGGCCGGGTCTCCGGCGACGTCGTAACCGGTCGCACGCGCCTCAAGTTCATGCAGCTCGATGGCACGACCGCGCAGAGGTTGATGGGCATCGCGCGTTCCTCGCGGGCCTGCATCGACGCGGGCTGGTAAGCCTTACCAGAGCAGCGCCACTTTTCCCGCGGACTCGCGCGAGGCAAGGAACTCGTGCGCCTCCGCGATCTTCGACACCGGATAGGCCTTGCCAGGCCAGGGCTTGAGCTCGCCCTTCTTCACGAGCTCCACGATCTCGTGAAGGGCGCGGCCGACCATCTCCGGGCGCTCGTCGGCCACGCGGAGCATGTTCAGGCCGATGACCGAGCGGCTGCTCGTCATGAGCGGCAGGTAATGTAGGAAGCCGAAGCCAGCCAGGGTCTTCACCACGCGAAGCGGGTTCCTGCTTTCGCCAGCGATGTTCGCGGCGCCGAAGCAGACCATGCGCCCGGGCGCGCGCAGGAGCCTCATCGCGCGCTTCACGTGGCTTCCTCCGAGGGAGTCGAAAACGATGTCGATTCCCTTCTCGCCGCGCGAGCCCAGGATCTCGCGGATCGCGTCGTCGAACTCCCGGGTGCGGTAGTTGATCGGATAGTCGACCCCGTGCTGCTTCAGCAGGTCGATCTTCGCCTGGGAGCCCGCGGTTCCGAACACGACGGCTCCCCGGCGCTTGGCGAGCTGCACGAGCAGGCTTCCGACTCCGCCCGCGGCGGCTTGAACGAGTACGAGATCGCCTTTGCGGATGCGTACGAGCTCCTCGGCGGCGACGTAAGCCGTGCCGCCCTGGGTGGCGAGCGCAGTCGCCGTCGCGGCGTCCATCGACTCCGGGATCTCGGAGGTAGCGAGCGCGAGCGTCGCGCGCCGGGAGGCATAGCCGCCGAAGCGGCAGAAGGCGACGACGCGCATTCCTTTCTGCAGGCGTCCCTCGCGTACGGCATCGCTGCCGAGCTCGCG
>CAYZKI010000504.1:0-1609 GCA_964478745.1 uncultured Bacteriovoracaceae bacterium | reverse complement strand
GCCCCGACCGCATCGTCGTCGGCGAGTGCCGCGGCGGCGAGGCGCTGGACATGCTCCAGGCCATGAACACGGGTCACGACGGGTCGCTCACCACGCTCCACTCGAACAACCCCCGCGAGTGCATGCAGCGCCTGGAGACGCTGGTCATGATGTCGGGCCTCGAGCTTCCGCTTCGCGCCATCCGCGAGAACATCGCCGGAGCGGTCAACATCGTCATCCAGCAGACCCGTCTTTCGGACGGCAGCCGCAAAGTCACTCACATCACGGAAGTGACCGGCATGTCCGGCGACGTGATCAGCCTTCAAGATATCTTCCTGTACAAGCAGGAAGGCCTGGACAAGAAGCGGAACGTCATCGGCCGTTACGTCCCCACGGGCTTCATCCCGAAGTTCGTCGAGGAGATGGAGAAGAAGGGCATGAAGGTCCCAAGGGCTCTTTTCCAGCAGAAGGCCGGCTAGGATCGCATCGGGCCGGTTCAAGAGGAGTAAGGCGTGATTTTCAAGTGGCTAGGGATTCTCGGGTTCGGCGCGGCGGTCTTCGGGCTGTCGTACGCCTACAACAAGAGATTCCTCGATTGGCTGCGCTTCCAGTCGCTCGGCACGCGCGACTACATCGTCGAGAAGCTGAACCTCATGTTCATCGAGGTGCCCCCGCAGAAGATCCTCGCGGGCCAGGTGGCGCTCAGCTTCGGCATGGGAGCGATCGTCTTCGTGGCGTTCCTGCCCAAGCTCGTGCCTGCCTTCCTTTTCGGGTCGCTGGTGACGATCGCAGGGTGGAAGGCGCCCAAGCCGATCATCGACTGGGTTTACCGCCGCCGGACGAAGAAGTTCGTCCGCCAGATGATCGATGCGCTCAGCCTCATGTCGAACGGCATGAAGTCGGGCCTCTCGGTCGTCCAGTCGCTAGGTCTCGTCACCTCCGAGATGCCCAACCCGATCCAGCAGGAGTTCAACCTGGTCCTGAGCCAGAACAAGCTCGGCGTTCCCCTCGAGGAGGCGCTCACCAACCTGTCCAAGCGCATCAAGAGCGACGACGTCGAGATGTTCGTGACCTCCGTGAACATCCTCAAGGAGACCGGCGGAAATTTGGCGGAGACTTTCGACACGATCGTCTCGACGATCCGCGACAGGATCAAGGTCGAGAACAAGATCGACGCGCTGACCGCGCAGGGCTTTTATCAAGGAATTCTCGTCATGTCGGTGCCCCCGATCCTCGGCGTGACCTTCTATCAGACCGACCCCGAGTTCATGCAGCCTCTGTTCGAAACGCCCATCGGCTGGGTCATCCTCGCGGTGATAATTTCGTTGGAGCTGCTGGGCTTCTTTGTCATCATGAAAGTGATCAAAGTGGATGTCTGAGGGCCGTCCCCGAAGGAGTCGGGCGGCGGGCAACCCTCGCACATGAGAGGAAATCTATGCTCTTTTCCCGGCGTCTGACCGCCAATGCCTTGACGTTCATGATCGTGCTCGCCGGCGCAACGAATGCGCTCGCGAACGTCAGCATCAAGAACGGTAACTTCTTCATCGGTTACACCGACATCGTGTACCCAGGCGGCTTCGAGCCGAAGATCGAGCGCGTCTATAATTCGAAGACCCCCTTCAAGGGCATG
>CAYZKI010000503.1:0-1620 GCA_964478745.1 uncultured Bacteriovoracaceae bacterium | reverse complement strand
CGAGATCAACGTCACCCCGCTCGTCGACGTCATGCTCGTGCTCCTGATCGTGTTCATGGTTTCCGCTCCGCTCATGCAGCAGGGCGTGCAGGTCGATCTGCCGAAAGCCAACGCGGGCAGCCTCAATGAGGTTCCCGACCAGCTCGTGCTCGTCGTGAACAAGTCGCGACAGGTCTCGATCAACGGCAACGCGATTCCCGCGGGAAGCCTTCGCGGCAGGCTCGAGGCGGTTTCCCAGGTGAAGCCGAACGTCGAGGTCGTCATTCAGGCGGACCAGACCGTGCCCTACGGCTTCATCGCGCAGGTCATGGCCGAGGTGAAGAAGGCGAAGATCAACCGCGTTGGGCTCGCGACCGAGCCCGGAGACCCGAATCTCAAGATCTAGGCGACGATGGCAAGCGCGGCTTCACCCCCATCCCGCCCGGAAAGCCCCAGCGACCGGGAGCTCGCGAACGGCCTGAAGTGGTCGCTGATCGCGCATTTCGCGGCGATGACCGCCTTCCTCATCAAGTCGCTGGTGTTCCCCGGCACCCCAGCCGTCTACATTCCCTCGCTTCGGGTCGACATCGTGGGCCTTCCCGACCAGCTGAAGAACGAGAAGAAGATGCCGCTCGCGCCGGTCGACGAGAAGATCAACGAGGCGCTCAAGCAGGCCGAGGAAAGAGAGCTCAAGGAAAAGGCCAAGGAGAAGGAAGAGAAGGCCGAGAAGCTCGAAAAGGCCGATCCCGACGAGATGCTGGTGAAGCCGAAGAAGCTCAAGGAAAAGGAGAAGCCCAAGGAGAAGGAATCCGACAAGGGCGACTCCAAGGACCGCGAGAAGAAGCTCAAGAGCGCGCTCGACCGCATCAAGGCGCTCTCCAAGATCCAGGACGAACCGGCCAGCTCGCTGCCGGTCAAGGGGAACAAGATCTCGAAGGGAACGAGCCTCTCCGGCGACGCCGTCGAGGCCTCCGAAGCCAGCTACTTCGACCTCGTCCGCGACCGCCTCCAGAACTACTGGGAGCTTCCGGTGTGGCTGCAGCGTCAGAAGCTGACCGCCCAGGTTCAGGTCTTCATCGACTCCCGCGGCAGGCTGCGTAACTTCCGTTTCACCAAATCTTCAGGCAATGAGAAGTTCGACGAAGAGGTTCGCCGCACCCTGACGCAGAGCCAGCCTTTCCCCGTTCCGCCGGAAGCGATCGCATCTTCCCTCCTAGTCGATGGAATTTCGGTCGGCTTTCCCCTATGATTTTGGAACGTGCAAAAGAACATGACGCGTCACTCACTGCTGGCATCTTTCGCGTTCCTGGGTCTGATCTCGCTCGCGCCGCGCGCGTTGATCGCGGCTGACAAGCCCTACATCGCCGTCGGGGACGCGAAGCTCAAGAAAACCGTCCTCGCGTTCCCGGCGATCCGCTCGCAGGGAGACCTCTCGTCGATCGGGGCGAGCGTCGCCGAGACCGTGAACAACGATCTTCTGTTCATGGACATGTTCAAGTTCGTCCCGCCGGCCGCCTTCATCGAGCCTTCGAGCGCCGGCCTGACCCAGGGGACGTTCAAGACGACCGACTGGTCCTCGATCGGAGCCGAGTTCGTCATCAAGAGCCAGGTCGTTCCGGACGGCTCGAACATCGCCCTCGA
>CAYZKI010000502.1:0-1631 GCA_964478745.1 uncultured Bacteriovoracaceae bacterium | reverse complement strand
GTCTGATTCAGGTAGAAGTTGCTGTTCGGAGCCTGCCCGCTCACCTGCACCACGTTGCCGCCCGCTCCCATCGACTTGGTCCCGACGACCTTCGCGAGCTGGTTGTCCTGGAGGGTCGCCGCGAAGATGTCGCACATCGAGGCGCACATCTCGTTCACGAGAAGCACGACCTTGAACTCCTTCGCGAGGGTCAGGTTCGGCTCGAACGCGTAAGGAGTGAGGGCCTCGAGCGGGAATCGGCTCGAAAGGCGGTTACCCTTCGCGCGCTCCTGCTTGAGAGTCTCGAACACGCGACGCGCGACTTCCTTCTCGGAGTCGGAGGCCGCGCTCTGCGAGCGGTTCTCGAAATCGTCGATCCAGGTCTCGTTGAGGGCGAACTGCATCTCGGGCATCAGGATCTTCTTGCGCGAGAAGAGCTGCGCGATCTTGGCACCGAGCATGAGCGATCCGCCGCCGTTGTCGATCAGATCGACCACGACGTCCGCGACACCCATGGCCTGAAACACCTTCAGCGTCGCTTCGACTTCCTTCACGACGGTCGCTTCGTCGCCCGCCGGCGAGAACGTATCGAGATAGATCGTGCCCACGAGCTTCTTCTGGCCGGAGTCCTTGCCGGCGGCGTCGTAGACCGTGTGCCTGCGGATGTAGGCTGGATAGGTCTTGGCTTCGGCCACCCAGAGGACGTTCGCGGGAACGTTGCGGGCCTTCTTCAGCTTGTCGACCGCGGTTTCAGCGGCCTCCTTCGTGAGCTCGTTCTCGAGCTTGAGCTCGCGCGAAGCGCTGCGAAGGGCCTGCTTCAGGTACGCCGAAGTCAGCTCCGGCTGCGAATCGATGAACACGAACGAGTTCCAGAAACTCTCGCCCTTGATGGCGTGAGTGATGTTCTTGACCAGGCTCGGGGTGATTCCCGGAGTGCCGTTCAGGCTGCCGATCTGGAAGAGCGTGGACCACTCGGCCGCGGTCAAGCTCTCGCCCGCGACGCCCGGCTCGGCCTTCTCCTTCTTGGCCTTGGCAGCGGTCTGCTCGATCGTGAAGTTCACGATGTCCTTGGTCACCCAAGGCAGCGTGTACTCCACTTCGTAGGAGTTGCCCTTGTCGTCCAGGCGCTGGACGGTCACGACGGCGTCCGGGCTCGCCGGAAGCGGCGAGGAGATCGACTGGCGCAGGAACAGGCGCGGCATGTGATAGGTCAAGTTCGCCTGTTCGTCGCCCAGGTGGCGATACACGGACTGGGCGAGCGCCGCGGCCTTGAGCGGAACGCCGTCGAGGCGGACGATCTTGTCGCCGACCTTGATCGGGAACTTCGTCGTCGCCGACGAGGTGGTCGGCAGAAGGTCGGTCACGACCACCTTGTCACCTTCGCGACGGGCCGTGAAGCCGAGAGCGGCCACGCTCACGCGGCCCGGCGAGTTGCTCGACGCCATCAGGGAGCCGCCGGTGTGCGCATCCTTGAATTCGCCGACGAAACGGTGAAGAAGCGCGTAGAACTCGTCGTTGGTCTTGGTGGTGGCCGCTTCCGCGAGGTACTTCTGCTTCAAGGTCGCGAAGTCGATCGAATGGATCTTCTCCTTGTGCGTGAGCGGCGCGTAGTTCTCCGTGAACTGCGAATAGACCCAGTAAAGGTCCGCGAT
>CAYZKI010000501.1:0-1640 GCA_964478745.1 uncultured Bacteriovoracaceae bacterium | reverse complement strand
GGTTAGGAGGGTATCTGACCTTCTCGACCAAGGGTGACAACGTGGCGGGGAACGTGTCGACCCGCATGGTGATCGATCCCGCGGGCAATGTGGGCGTGAACAATCTTTTGCCCGGCTATCGCCTGGACGTAACCGGCGACATCAACTCCACTTCTGGCCTCCGTGTGGCCGGCACCCAGGTCTGCTGGAACACCGGCTGCACCGCGATCTCCGACGAGCGCCTCAAGACCAACATCGCGAGCCTTTCCAGCCACCGTGACCCGCTCGAGTCGCTGCTCGAGCTTCGCGGCGTGAGCTACGACTGGATCGATCAGGAGCGCTTCGGCTCGCAAAGGCAGATCGGCCTGATCGCCCAGGAAGTCGAGAGGGTCTTCCCGGAAGTCATCCACACCGATCCCGTTCACGGCACCAAGTCGGTGGCTTACGATCACCTGGTCGCGCCGATCATCGAGTCGATCCGCACGCTCTACGCGAAGCTCGTCTCGAACGAGGCGGCCGACTCCGAGCGCGATCGCGAGATCGCGTCCCTGAAGGCCGCGAACGACGAGAAGGAAGCCCGCATCCGCAAGCTCGAAGCCGAGATGGCGGAGATTCGCCGGCTCGTTCAGCAGCAGTGGGCGAAGTGAGGCTGGAGCGCTCTACTGCCGCCGCGGACGGCTCGCGCTCTCCGCCGCGCGGACTTCGTCGAGCAGCGTTCTCCAGGCCTGAAGGTCACAGTTTGCCTTGAGATCGGGCTCCGGGCCGATCTGCGGATAGATCGCCAGCAGCCGATCGAACGTGGCAAGCGAGCTGAACGGGTGGTTCTCCATGAGCGCGGGGAACTTCTCCTCGAGCTCCTCGGGGAACGGTTCTTCCGGGTGCAGCCTTTCCCAGGCCCGCCGGGCGATCGATCTCCCGGTCGCGTGCTCGCTCACGCTCCAGTCGACGCCCTCGGGGCCGACGGACCGCTCGCGCTGCAGCCGCATCAGCCTTTTTCCGAACGCGAGCGCGCTTTCGGCGAACGCGGGGTCTTCGCGGTCGATCGCCTCGCGGATCGCCGCGGCCGCGCTCGCGTAGTCGGGTGCGGGCAGCGAGGCGCGAACGGCGATCCCGAGCACGAAGGTCAGCGGGTTCTTGAGGCTGAGGTCCCAGATCGCGCGGGTCAGGGGATTGTAGAACGCGTTGAACTCGGGCCGCGACATCATCGCGCGCATGAGATCCGCGAGCATGGCCGAGGTTTCCCCGGCCTCGAACCGCGCGCCGATCTCGAAATAGTTCCAGACCGCGTTCGAGGGGTCTCGCTCGGCCTCGAACGCGAGAAGCTCGAGCGCCGCGCGGAGATCGCTTCTCGACCGCACGTTGCCGATGATCTGACCCGAGAGAAGCAGGGCACGGAAGAAGTTCGCGTGCTGCGAGTCGCCTTCGGCCAGCTTCTCCGCAGCGTCTTCGTCCTGCATGCGCAGGGCGTGCGCGACCAGATAATGATGGTTGTCGACGGTCAGGTCGTGCAGGAAAAGGTCCTGCACCTCTTTCTCGAACCCGGTCGCTCGAAGCGGGTCCCGGCGGACCAGGCGCTCGAAGGTCAGCGTATAGCCGCAGAAGTCGCCGTTCTTGAGCAGCTCCCGGGCGCTGGGGATGGGAATGGGCGAGGGGGACGGGGT
>CAYZKI010000500.1:0-1670 GCA_964478745.1 uncultured Bacteriovoracaceae bacterium | reverse complement strand
TCTCGAGCCCGAGCTCCTTGCCCATCTCGACGAGTTCGCCGATCTTCTTTTCCTTGAGTTCCCTGAGATGCATTTCAGTCCCTCGACCTACTTGGTTTTGGCTGGTTCCTTGGTTTCCGGCAGCCTTCTGGAGGATTGGTTTTTTTGTGGGATGGGTGTCGCGCGAATGACGCAACTAATACTGGGGTAGCAAAGTCCCCCAATCGAGTCAAAGAGAAAAAGTAGCGGAACGCGGCCAGGAAATCGTAGAATTGTTGAATGCCCCTCAATCGGATTCTCCTCGGCGGAGGCCTGCTGCTCGTCGCGACGATAGCGGCATTCATCGCGATCTCCGCCGCGATGTTCGCGTTCACTCCGTTCAAGGCGGGCACCGACGATTCCGTGATCGTCCAGATCACCAAGGGCCAGGGCCAGGCGCAGATCGCGCAGTCTCTCGCGCATCAGGGAGTGATCAAGGACGCCGACGCCTTTCGCTGGCTCGGAAGGCTCACGCGCCAGTGGCCGAAGATCAAGGCGGGCGAATACAAGGTTTCCGCGGCGATGACCCCGCTCGAGGTCTTCGAGACGCTGACCTCCGGAGTGAGCGTCGCGCGTCCCCTGACGGTCCGCGAAGGCGAGAACATGTACGAGATCGCCGCCACCCTCGAGGCGCGCGGGCTCGGGGAGCGCGGGCGCTTCCTGCAGCTCTGCAAGGATCCGCGCTTCATCGCGACGCTGGGCCTCGCCGCCGAGGGCGAGCCCGCGCCTAAGACGCTCGAAGGCTATCTCTATCCCGAGACCTACCATTTCACCCGCGGCATGCCGGTCGAGGACATCATCCGGCAGATGACCTCGAAGTTCCGGAGCGTCTGGGGCGCGGCGGAGGAAGCGCGCGCGAAAGAGCTCGGAATGACCCGGCACCAGGTGGTCACGCTCGCGTCGATCATCGAGAAGGAAACCGGAGCCGAGGAAGAGCGCCCGATGATCAGCTCCGTATTCCACAACCGCCTCCGCAAGAGGATGCGCCTGCAAAGCGACCCGACCACGGTCTACGGGATCTGGGAGCGCTACTCGGGCAACATCCGCCGTTCGGACCTCCTGGAGGTCACCCCTTACAACACCTACGCGATCCCGGCGCTCCCCGTGGGTCCCATCTCCAATCCCGGCAAGCTCGCCATCCAGGCGGCGCTCTTCCCGGTGACGAGCGAGAATCTTTATTTCGTCTCGCAGAACGACGGAACTCACGTTTTCAGCCGGACTCTCGAGGACCACAACCTCGCCGTGCGGAAATTCCAGATGGATCCGAAGGCCCGCGAGGGCAAGAGCTGGCGCGACCTCGTCAAGAAGCGCTCGGCCGCCAGCGGGAACTGAGCGCCAGCAGCGCGAGGTGCGTCCACAGCAGCAGCGATGCGCCTTCGAACCACATGGCCCAGTCGTCAGGCATGAAATCGAAGCCCGAGAAATTCATCGCGAGGAAGAGCGCGCCGAGGGCCGCGGGATAGAGCATGCGGTCGTTCCGCCACTCCGCGAGCGCGTGCCGCGCGCAGAGGATCGCCGCGGGCAGGGCCATGAGGAAATACGGCTTCCAGATCAGGTGCGCGGGAAGGATCAGCAGCCCGATCAGGATGGCGATCCAGCTGAGCGCGGGCCAGCGCGACGGCGCGACCAGCAGCCATGCTCCGAGAACTCCA
>CAYZKI010000499.1:0-1673 GCA_964478745.1 uncultured Bacteriovoracaceae bacterium | reverse complement strand
AGGCGCAGTCGCGAAAACTCCTCCAGCTCAGGCGCGCGCTTCTCGAGCGCGCGGAAGGCCTGGGCCTGAAGCTGCTGCTCCCGTGCCTGGGCCATCAGGCCTGCGGCGCGCTCGCCGAAGCCGAGGACTGGTGCCACGAGGAAGTGAGCTGGTGGCGCCCGCCGTATTTCCGGAAGATCGATGACATGGCGAGCCTCGACCGCAAGACGCTCCCGTTCAGCTACCTCGTTTTCGCGCGCACGGAGCGCGGTCTCCAGGAGGTTCTGCCCAACCTCAAGGGCGACCCGGCGCGGAGGCAGAGGCTCGTGAGCCCTGCTCACTCCGAGGGCCGCGACCTCGAGTTCTTCATCTGCGGCCAGGACGGAAAGCGCCGCGCGCGCTATCGCGACGACCCCGAGCTCGAGCGCGGCGACATCCTCGAGGACACGGAGCTGCGCGGCGACGCTAACGCCACGCGGATACAAAAAGCCCGCCGCGTCTGATAAATGGGCCGGATGTTCCGCCGGACCCGGGCTTCGGCCCTCCTCGCGTTCCTGCTCCTTTCGATTCCCCCGGTCCCCTCGTTCGCCGCGATCGATCCCGCGGCGAGCCCGGCTGACCCGAAGCCCCTGAGCTACGCCGAGCGCGACCGGCTGCGCTTCAAGCTCGAGGAGCATTTCAACCAGCTCGATCTGATGGTGCGCAACCAGAACGCCGATCGCCGGGACATCGAGCGCCAGGAGCGCGAGATGGCGTATTTCCGCGTCTTCGACCGCGTTCCTCTGGAAGAAAGGATCCCCGAGCTGACGCGCGAGCTGCGCGAGACCGCGGGCAAGAACGGGCTCCGGGTGGAAAAGCTCTCGGTGACCGGACGCAGGAATCCGGGGAAGACCCCGAGCCGGATCTGGAGCGATGCGAAGTACCGGCTCGATCCGGAGCAGGTCGTCTCGGAGCTCCGCCTGAAGGCGGTCGTGAAGGGCGATCTCGCCTCGATCCGGCGCTGGACCCGGAGCTGGCCCGAGGACATGATTCGCCTCGTCGAGCCCCGCGGGGCGCCGAGTCGTTCGGGCCCGGGGCTTTGGATCGTGCCCCTGAAGGCCTACCGTTTCACCGACACCGAGTTTCCCCGGATCGAGCTTCGCGACCCCCGGGAGTACCTGCCTGAGTGGGCCAGGAACGATCCTCAACGCTTCGCGCGGTCCGAGCCCCTGCTCTGGAGCTTCGTGACCCGGGCCGAGGAGCTCAAGCCCCGGGCCGAGCCCTTGTTCGAGAACCGCCGGAAGTTCCTCGTCAACGCGGCCCGGATGAACCTCTATCTGCGCAAGACGCTTCGCAAGCCCGGATAAGCGCGTTACCATCTTCAACAGATGCTACGTGAAGAGGTCGGGATCCTGGTCGTCGACGACGTCCAGGCCATGCGCACCCAGATCCGCGAGATGCTCAAGGAATCGGGGTTCAAGCGAGTCCGCGTCGCCTCCAACGGGGAGGAGGCCAAGGCGGCGCTGGGCTCCGAGCCCGTGCAGCTCCTGCTCGCCGACTGGAAGATGGAGCCGCTCGACGGCCTCTCGCTTCTCAAGTACGTCCGCTCGCACCCGAGCCTGAAGGATCTCGCCTTCATCATGGTGACAGCCGAGACCACCGCGCTTACCCCCAACGCTTTCCAGGGGCGATGATGAGTCGCTCTGCGGCTTAGC
>CAYZKI010000498.1:0-1699 GCA_964478745.1 uncultured Bacteriovoracaceae bacterium | reverse complement strand
CTTGAACACCACGCCCGTCGACTGGATCGAGGCCACGTCCGAGCCCGCGCCGGGCTCGGTCAGGCCGAAGCACGGGATCTCCTCGCCGCGCGCGAGCCTGGGCAGGTAATACTTCTTCTGCGCTTCCGTGCCGTAATGGACGAGAAGCTCGGCCGGCCCGAGCGAGTTCGGGACCATGACCGTGATGCACGCGGGAAGCGATCGGCTGCCGATCTTCGCGAGCACCTCGCTGTGAGCGGACGCCGAGAACTGAAGCCCGCCGTACTCCTTCGGGATGCCCATGCCCCAGAAGCGCTCCTTCTTCATGAACTCCCAGACTTCGGCGGGAAGATCGCCGTCCTGCCAGATCTTCCAGTCGTTGAGCATCTGGCAGAGCTTCTCGACGGGACCGTCGATGAATGCCTGCTCTTCCGCTGTCAGCGAGAAGTAGGGCTGATTGACGAGCTTCTTCAGATCGGGCTTGCCCGAGAACAGGTCGCCTTCCACCCACACGTCGCCCGCCGCGAGGGCCGTGCGCTCGGTGTCCGAGATCTGCGGCATCACGCCCTTCATGATCTTGAAAACGAACGAGGTGAGCACGAGCCGGCGGATGGGGCGAACGTTCATGACGACCGCGATGACGGCGGCCGCGATCCAGAGCCACTCGGGCGCTTGCGCGAGGAAGAGCACGCCGGCCGCGATCGCGGTCCAGACGAGGAGCGGCGCTCCCACGAAGCCGCACGCCAGGATGGCGAAGGCGATCACTCCCCAAGCGGTCCATACGAGTTCGGGCGAAAGGTGTTCCATAAGATGGGGTATCCTTGACCTTATTCTCTCACGGAAGCGCCGCGCACGGCAACGCGCAGCGCGCGAAGCTGTTCTTCGAGAGCAAACCAGATCGGAATACCGGTATCCCTGGGACGGAAATACGCCCGCGCCAGCCAATGCCCCTTCTGGCTGCCTCGCCCGAGCCCCTCGGACACGGCCACCGTGTACTGCTTCACGGGGTTCACGCTCTTTCCGCCGATCCGGAAATCCACGAGCTTCAGCCGCCCCTTCCTGTCACGGGTTTTCCGGTAGGTCAGCCCGTCGAGGTTGAACCAGAGATCGCCGGCGGCCACCCCGCGGATCATCTCGATCAGGGCCTTGCCGTGGATCTTCACCGTCCAGATGGTCCAGCCCTTCGGCTCGCGGTGATCGAACACGCGGGGGTAGAACCGCATGAGCTTCTCGCGGGTGACCGGGCCGCCCGGCTGCGAGGGGCCGTAGAACTCGCCGATATCCATGCCGACGTCGGCGTGAGCGCGCTCCCGGAAGGTGCGCGCGAAGACCGCCCCCCAGTCGGTGGTTCCGTGAACGGGCCGCTCCATCGGGATGTCCGACCAGGCGATCTGCTCGTCCAACCATCCCCGGCCGTAGCGGCGCTCGAGCGCCTCGCGCGTCTCGGCGACGAATTCCGCCATGCGCGCATCCTCGCCCGACGAACGAGGATCCACCTCGACGAGGCCGTAGCGGAGCACCACGGGCTCCCTGCCCGGCTCGATGTCGACCAGAAGGTCGCCGACGAACTGCCCGTGCTCGCCCGCCTGCACGATCGGCGTGCCCGATACCCACTCGGGCTCGGCGAGGAACGTGTGGCTGTGCCCGCCCACCACCATCCCGATCTCGGGGACCTGGGCCGCAAGCTTGCGGTCCACCTCGAGGCCGGTATGAGTGAGAG
>CAYZKI010000497.1:827-1713 GCA_964478745.1 uncultured Bacteriovoracaceae bacterium | reverse complement strand
CCAGGGGTTCGATCACGTCGAGTTCATCGTCAACGATATCGGCAAGCATTCGAAGATCTACAGCCGCATGGGCTTCGAGAAGATCGGCGAGAGGCACCTCGCGGCCAAAGGCCTGAAGAGCGAGCTCTGGGCCCAAGGTTACGTCCGCGTCCTCCTGACTCAGCCCGATGGGTCGCCCGCGGCCGAGCAGCAGGATTCGACGAAATTCCTCCGGAAGCACGCGGAAGGGATCTGCGTCCTCGCCGTCGACGTCGCCGACGCGACCAGGACGTTCAATGAAGCGGTCGCCCGGGGGGCGAAGCCCGCCCGCAAGCCCGAGACGTTCGAGACGGCCGAAGGCCGCGTGGTCCGTTCCGAGATCTGGACGCCGGGCAGCGTCCGGTACGCGTTCATCGAACGCAAGTCCCCGAACGGCAAGTCCGGCCCCGCGCTCTTCGACGAGGGCCTGCGCGTCACCCGCCTGGAGAGCCCGTCCCCGATGGGCATCCGCGTGATCGATCACCTCACGAACAACGTGGGCATCGGCGAGATGCCGACCTGGGTCGAATGGTACAAGAACGTGTTCGGATTCATCGTGAGCCGGCACTTCGACATCCGCACCGGCCGCACGGGCCTGACCTCGGACGTCGTCCAATCGGAGGACGGCCGCGTGAAGGTGCCGATCAACCAGGCGATCGCCAGGACGATCAGCAGCACCCCGGAGGTGATGCCGGCGCCCACGTACGAGCCGAGCGCGCCGAGCACCATCATGCCGGTCAGCTGCACGGCGACCGTGCCGTAGAGAGTCGTGCCGGTCTGGGCACCAGTGGTCGTGTCGAGATTCTTCATACGAACTTCTCCTTCTGTTTGCCTCGTGGGCAGTTTGAATTCGGCCCGCGGCGGACAC
>CAYZKI010000497.1:368-817 GCA_964478745.1 uncultured Bacteriovoracaceae bacterium | reverse complement strand
CGAAAGCCAGGTCCAGGAGTTCGTCGACCGCATGAAGGGCTCGGGCGTCCAGCATCTCGCGCTTCTCACGACGGGGCTGATCGACACGCTTCGCGGCCTCCGCAAGCAGGAATTCAAGTTCCTCACCGTGCCTCACACGTACTACGAGAGCGTGCCGACCCGCGTGCCGGGCGTGACCGAGGATCTCGTCGAGCTCGAGGAGCTCGGCATCCTTCTCGACGGCGATGACACGGGCTATCTGCTTCAGATCTTCTCGGAAGAGATCGTGGGACCGTTCTTCTTCGAGTATATCCAGCGCAAGGGCAACAAGGGCTTCGGCGAAGGCAACTTCCGCGCGCTCTTCGAAGCGATCGAGCGCGATCAGATCAAGCGCGGCGTACTCAAGGCCTGAGCTCAGTCCGCGGATCTCGCGCCCGCGGGCCCGCCTCCCGGGTCGGACGCGCCGCCCG
>CAYZKI010000497.1:0-358 GCA_964478745.1 uncultured Bacteriovoracaceae bacterium | reverse complement strand
CCCGAGTCGGGCAGGTCAAGGGAACGGACTCCGACGGAGGAGACGGCCGGAGACTCGTCCTCGAAAGGGGGACGCTTCCGCCCTTCGAGAGCCTTCGCGCCCCGCAGCTCCGGGACCGTCGGCAGGTAGCGCGAGGGATCCACGAGCACTCCTTCACCGAGGTTCACTTTCTGCGGAAAGACCTCGTCGATCCCCAGCGCCTCCATGAAGCCCAGCACCAGCAGGACGTTCGTGGCCTGCACGCTCGCGAAGCCCGGCGAATCCCCGCGCGCCACGGACTCTTGCGCGATCTGCTGATCCGTCTTCTCCGAGAGCTCCGAGAGCAGCGCTCTCAGATTCGCCCGCGTGACCCGTTTCC
>CAYZKI010000496.1:0-1718 GCA_964478745.1 uncultured Bacteriovoracaceae bacterium | reverse complement strand
CTCTTTGCGCGGCGAGCGAAACGATGGCGATCTCGAACCTGACGGGGCCCTACTTTTCGATCGACAACCCGAAACACCTGCAGCGCCAGGTGCTCACCTGCACGGACATGAGCGCAGGGGTTTCCAAGCGCTACATCATCGAATCGGAGTACGACGCGGCCACGAAAACCTACACCAACCGCGTCCACAAGGCGGTCGACGAGAGCCAGCCGGAAGCGCTGCTCGTCCAGGGCGGCGACTTCGACTTCTCGAGCCGCCAGAGGGCCGTGGTCTCCACTCAATGGGTGGACGCGAGCGGAGCCTACAAGAACGCTGAAGTGCTCCTCTATACCGAAAACAACACGGCCGCCTGCCCTGCCGGCTCCGAGATCAAGACGCTGGAAATCCTCAGGAGCATGTTGGGCGGCGGCGCGGCTCTCGGAACGCCGGTGGCGACGGGCCTGTGCGCGCCCGAGGTGCAGGGATGGCGCGGACCGATCAACGGCTTCAACATCCTCGATCAGGAGCAGGACGACGACGGAACGGTTCGCGTGGCCGCGGTCTTCGGAATGGACGCGAACGAGATCGCGATCATCGAGTACAAGCCCGGCCAGGGCGTGCGCGAGCTCGCCCGCGTGAATGACCCGGCGCTCTTCGCGGCCGGCTGCGGCCAGTATTTCATGGCGGCGCGGCTGCTTCCGGGCGGGCGCGTGGCGCTCGCCTACAAGACCCCGAAGCTCCTGGTGCTCGACTACACCGACCTCGGCAAGGCTCCGCTCGTCATCCACGACGGGTCCCGTCCGGGCGGATTCTCCACCTGCGAAGGCTACCTTCCGGCCTTCGACTCGCTCAGGAGCGAGCTCTGGATCCACACGATCTGGTCGATGACCACGCCGGGAGCGAAGACGCAGGAGCTCTTCTTCCGCACGACGGACGCGAGCTATCGTCCGGTCCTGGTCTCCTTCCCGCTCTAACGGAGCGAGATCGAAGCCTGCGGCCTGCCGCCCCCGCCTTGCGCCTGCTGGCCCTGCGCCTGGGCGGCCGAGGCCTGGGCCTCGACCGAACGCACGATCGAGTGCATTTGCGCGAGCGTGTCGCCCATCGATGCCTTCTCGTCGATGCCCTGACGGAGAAAGGCGTAGATCCGGTCGATCGCGAAGACGGCCTGGTCGATGCGCGGGTTCGCGCCCTTCGCGTAAGCGCCGACGTTGATCAGATCCTCGGCCTGCGCGTAGGTGGCCATCCACTCGCGGATCTTCCCTGACCAGTCCAGGTGGGAAGGCTCGATCACGGCGCGCATCACGCGGCTGGCGCTCGCCAAGATATCGATGGCCGGAAAGTGGTTCCGCTGCGCGATCCTGCGCGACAGGACGATGTGGCCGTCCAGGATCGCGCGCACGGAGTCCGCGATCGGGTCGTCCATGTCGTCGCCCTCGACGAGAACGGAGTAGATGCCGGTGATGCTTCCCTGCCCTGGCGCCATGCCCGCGCGCTCGAGCAGCTTCGGCAGCGACGCGAAGACGGACGGGGTGTATCCCTTCGAGGCGGGCGGCTCGCCCATCGACAGGCCGATCTCGCGCTGGGCCATCGCGAAGCGGGTCACCGAGTCCATCTGGAGAAGGACGTCCTTGCCCTGGTCCCGGAAATACTCGGCGATCGTCGTGGCCAGATAGGCGCCTCGCATGCGGAGCAGCGGCGACTTGTCGGAGGTCGAAACGACGACCACGGAGCGCTTCAGG
>CAYZKI010000495.1:0-1747 GCA_964478745.1 uncultured Bacteriovoracaceae bacterium | reverse complement strand
CGTCTCGCACGACGTGAAGCTCTCGGTCGCCACCGACTGCGAGGGCGAGGTCCACGAGCGTACGCTTGCCGAGCTCGAGCGGTGCAATCTGCTCGAGAGCACGCTGCTTCCCGAGAAGATCGCGATCAAGGCCAAAGTCACGGCGAAGATGCCCTCGCTCAAGGCCGCGCTCGATCGTTACCTGCCCGATCCGCGCGTGCACCACATCGTTGTCGACTTGAAGCCCACTCCCGACGAGGCGATCGTCGCGGCGACCCAGCTCGCGGTCGCCGAGGTCGGCGCCTCCGGCCAGGAGCACGCCTCGAAGCTCGCGTTCATCAGCCGCTCGAAGGAGGCGCTGGCCTCGCTGCGCGCGCTTTATCCTGACGCGAACTTCGCGCTCGAGGGCGGCACCGGCATGGAAGCGCCTTTCAACGGCGACGACTTCTTCATCGAGAAGGGCCCGGGCCCCAAGAAGTACCACAACATGGTCTCGCTCAACCTCGGGCTGCTGAGCACGTTCGCCCAGTTCCCCCTCCCGACATTCGTCATGGACCGCTTCGTGAACAAGGCGCACAAGAAGGGCTACCAGGTGATGGCATGGACCGTGAGCTCCAAGCCCGGCCTCTGGCTCACCACGCGCTTCATGGACGAGATCGACATGCTGCTGACCGACGCGCCCTTCACGCGCATCGCGAGGCTGCAGATCGGCAAGCACTTTTGAAGGCATGAAATCTATGAGACTGAATCCTGTAATGCTGTCCCTGATCGCTTTCCTCGCAGTGAGCGGCGCTCGCGCCAACGAGCCCAGGCTGGTCTGTACCGACCCGAGCCTGAACGGCCAGCCCGCCGTCTACGAGGACTGCCAGAAAGTTCGCGACCGCCTCGTCGCGGAGAAGATCACGAACCCGATCAGTCCGGCGGCGGACGCCGTCGCGGCCGCGTATTCGCAGCAGCTCATGAGTCCCGCTCAGGTGCCGGCCCCGGGCGCGGGAAGCGTGAAGGTCATGGCACAGAACATCGGGACCGCGGCATTCCGCTGGAAGCGCACCAGGATCCTACTGCCGGGCCTCAAGCAGAACTGCCCGAACTTCAAGCTCTGCGATCCGGAGATCATCGAGTACGTCGCGGCGAACATCCGCAAGGTCGAGCCCGACGTGATCTTCTTCGCCGAGGCTCGCAGCGAGGATCAGCTCCTGCGCGGCGACCAGTACGGCGGCCCGGTGCTGCCGGCTCACTACGACGCCGTCTGCACGTTCGGCCACAAGGGCGTGCGCGAGACCTGCCTTGCCTGGAACACCCGCCGCGCGACCGCCGCGGGCCAGTGCAAGAGCGTGATCGGCCTCGAGAGCGGCGTGGTTTCCTGCCCGCTTTCCGTGGACGGCATGACCATCCAGTTCGTGTCCTCGCATCCGAGCGCCTGGCTGAAGAAAGAGCGCAAGGCCGTGCTTCAGGCCATGTGGGGCAAGCTCATCGACCGCGGTTCCCCGGCGATCGTGGGCGGCGACTTCAACACGCAGAACGGGACCTTCGGGTTCACGGAAGAGAAGCCGTTCCCGGCCGAGTTCGGGACGCTCTTCGGGCGGCACGTCGAGGGCTACGGGCGTTGGGCGCCTGCTGATTCCTTCTTCGGCCACTACCACACGGACAGCTCGAACCCGGCGAAGCCCCGGAGCCATCGAACCACGACCCTGACGACGAAGATCGACCACGTCTTCAATAATACCGCCACCACCGAGAACCTGCGCCCGGACGACCACGCCTGCGG
>CAYZKI010000494.1:0-1761 GCA_964478745.1 uncultured Bacteriovoracaceae bacterium | reverse complement strand
ACGGCCGTGGTGGCGCGATGAAGAAGCGCGAAGACGTGCACAAGATGGCTGACGCGAACAAGGCGTTCGCGCACTATCGCTGGTAATACGGCACCGATTTCGGATTCCGAAAGCCCCGCCAGGGAAGCCTGGCGGGGCTTTTTCTTTGCGCGCTCTTGTGCGGCCGCGCGACGTCTATGGTACTGAAGCGATATGTCCGCAGCCAAAGCTCCTGAGAAGTCGCTCGAGATCATCCGTAACATCGGGATCATGGCGCACATCGACGCCGGCAAGACCACGACCACCGAGCGCATCCTTTACTATACGGGAAAGGTTCACAAGATGGGTGAGGTCCACGAGGGCACGACCGTCATGGACTGGATGCCGCAGGAGCAGGAGCGCGGCATCACGATCACCTCCGCGGCGACGACCTGCTTCTGGCGCGAGCATCGGATCAACATCATCGATACGCCCGGGCACGTCGACTTCACGATCGAAGTGGAGCGTTCGCTCCGGGTTCTCGACGGCGCGGTCGCCGTCTTTTCGGGCGTCGAAGGCGTTGAGCCGCAGTCAGAAACCGTCTGGCGCCAGGCCGACAAGTACCGAGTTCCGCGAATCGCGTTCGTGAACAAGATGGATCGCGTCGGCGCGAACTTCTTCGACGTCGTGAAGCAGATCCGCGAGCGTCTCGGCGCGAATCCCGTCGCCATCCAGATCCCGCTCGGCAGCGAGGACCAGCTGCAAGGGCTGGTCGATCTGGTCGAGATGCGCGCACTCTACTGGAGATCCGAAGACCTCGGCTCCAAGCCCGAGGCGCGGGAAATCCCCGCGGAGCTCGCCGACCAGGCCAATGAATACCGCGAGAAGCTTCTCGAGGCAGTCGCGGAAGTCGACGAAACCCTGACCGACAAGTATCTCACCGAAGGAACTCTCAGCACCGCCGAGATCAAGCAAGCGCTCCGAAAGGGCTGCGTGTCGATGAAGCTCGTTCCGGTCATCTGCGGATCCTCGTTCAAGAACAAGGGCGTTCAGCCTTTGATCGACGCGGTCGTCGATTTCCTTCCTTCGCCCAATGATGTTCCGCCTGTCGAGGGAAAGGACCCTCGCGACGAGGAGAAGATCCTGACCCGCCACGCCCGCTTCGAAGAACCCTTCGCCGCGCTCGCGTTCAAGATCCAGAACGACCCGTTCGTCGGCCAGCTGACCTACTTCCGGGTGTACTCCGGCAAGGTCGCCGCGGGAGACAACGTCTTCAACGCCGCCAAAGGAAAGCGCGAGCGCCTCGGGCGCCTGCTGCAGATGCACGCCAACAAGCGCGAGGACATCCAGGAAGTAAGAGCGGGCGACATCGCCGCGACCGTCGGTCTACGCTTTACCATTACCGGCGACACCCTCTGCAGCGAAGGAAACCCGATCCTCCTCGAGAAGATCCAGTTTCCCGAGCCCGTCATCTCGATCGCGATCGAGCCCAAGACCAAGGCCGACGAGGAAAAGCTCACGACGGCGCTCGAAAGGCTCGCGATGGAAGACCCTTCCTTCCGGATCTCGACCAACGAAGAGACCGGCCAGACCCTGATCAGCGGGATGGGTGAGCTCCATCTGGAAATCATCGTCGACCGCATGAAGCGCGAGTTCAAAGTCGAAGGGAACGTGGGCACGCCTCAGGTCGCGTACAAAGAGAGCATCTCGAAGCCGACTCAGGCCGAAGGCAAGTTCATCCGCCAGGCCGCTGGCCGGAACCAGTATGGTCATGTGGTCGTCCGTTTCGCGCCGCGTGAGCGG
>CAYZKI010000493.1:0-1763 GCA_964478745.1 uncultured Bacteriovoracaceae bacterium | reverse complement strand
AGTCAACAGATCCCGGATCAATGGTTCGTCACACCTCAGTCACACATCGGAGAAGAAAGGCGGATCGATGCCTTACACGATCAAGAGCATTTCCCGGCTTTGCGGTATCAGCGTGGACACACTGCGGAACTGGGAGCGCCGCTACGGGTTCCCGAAGCCCGGCAGGGGAAGCAACGGCTACAGGACCTATTCGCGAGACCAGCTCGAGCTGCTGAGGATCGCCGCGGAGCGGATCGCCGCGGGAGAGCGCGCGGGCGACGTGCTCCCGGACCTCGGCAGGGAACGGACCCCTACCTCGAGCACCGAGGACGACGACGTCAGGTGGGCCGAGAAGGTCTCGGCCGAGATCTTCGAAGCGCTGGCGAAAAGGGATCTCGGTCGCGCGGAAACCCTGGTCGTCCTGGCCGGGTCCAGGCTCTCGGTGCCCCAGCTCGTGGACCTCGTGTTCGCCCCGGTGCTTGCGCGGGCGAGCAAAAGCGGCGCGACAGACGACGAGAGGATCGAGCACGAGTACTTCATCTCGACCTTCATCCGGATGCGGATGATCGGCCTCTTTCATGAGGTCGCGCCTTCGAAAGAGCCGCGGAGCCGGATCATCCTGGTAACCCCGCCCGGCGAACTGCACGAGCTCGGTCTCCTGACGCTGGCTATCCACCTCAAGCTCAGGGGCGCGCAGGTTTTCTATCTCGGGCATGGAGTGCCCTTCCACGACCTGCGCGTCTTCGCCACCGAGGTGAGACCGGACGCGATCGGGCTTTCTCTCTCGGACCCGTCGAACGTCGGCCCTGTCATGGACGCGCTCCGGGGAGTGGAGTTCAACACCTGCCTGGGCGGGAACGCGCTGCGGGCGATGGCGTCGGGTGCGAAGGCGGGTTCCGGCCGGATCTACCTGTGCGACCGCGCGGGAATGGGCGCGATCGAGTTCCTCGAGCTCGTGGCGTCGGAAAAAGTGGGGCGAGGGTCCGCGCCGCGATACGCCGGCGAGTGAGTCACTTCTTCTTCACCGGGCGGTGATGCTCGCGCTCGGTGAGGTTCATCTGGAAGTCCGGGCCCTTGAGGAAGATCGAGCCGTCGGTCGTGTACTCGAGCTTCATCTTCGAGATGTCGATCGAGCGGGGAAGCTCGTAGACGATCAGGGTGCCGGACGAGAGCGCGAAGATCTTCGTGCGCTTCTCCTGGTTGCTCAGGAACGTGCCGTCGATCTGGTTCAGGGTCCATGAGTAGCCGGTCACCTTGGCGATCGCCTGCTCGTAGGCGTCGACGACGCCGAAGAAGAAACGCGAGCCGTCGTTCTCGAAGAGGCGGCGGTGCACGACCAGGACCTTGCTTCCGGGATCTAGGATCATTTCGGACCTCCTTCGTCTTCCATGCGGGCCCTGGCATCCATCATGAAAGATCGGAAGCCTCCAGGCAAGGTGGCCCATGACGGAAGGAGGATATCGATGACGCGCCTTCGACGGATCCTCGGGAAGCGGGAGGTCAGAGTGCTCATCGCGGTCGTCCTGGCCGCCTCGCCGTCGTCGCGCGCGGAGGGGATGCGCGAGCTCTCCACGGACCGCCCCGACAAGACCGAGAGCCCCTACACGGTCGACGCGGGGCACTTCCAGTTCGAGACCGATCTCGTGACCTATACGCGGGACCGCGACGCCACGAGCTACACCTTCAATCTGATCAACTTGAAGGCCGGCCTCACGAACTCGACCGACCTCCAGGCACTGGTGCAAAGCTACAAGATCGCCAGAGCTGAATCGGGAGGGGAAACC
>CAYZKI010000492.1:0-1772 GCA_964478745.1 uncultured Bacteriovoracaceae bacterium | reverse complement strand
CGCTTGGAGATCGCGAGGATCTGATTCGGGGGCATTCGATGATGATAACGCCGTGCTGCGCGTCATCAACAGCAGTTTGAGGCTTAATCGCGGGGAGCCACGAAGTGGAACCATCGCCCGCCGGTCTCGACCGCTCCTGCCACCGTGTCGATGACCTTGTCGCAGGCTTTTTCCGAGAACGCCGCGTTCGGGGCCTGCTCGATGCCATCTTTCCGACGGTTGTAGGCTTCGGTCATGCAGTTGTACGCGAGGTACCCCGCCGCCTGGTCGACGATCCCGAAGGCCACGCCCACGGTCTTGAGCCGCGGGTTGGACGAGCTCTCGGCCAGGCGCTTGAAGTAGTTCTCCGCCTCGAGGTCGGCCTGGATCTGGAGGTTGCCGACGACGACTTCCCAACCGGTGTCCAGCGTGATCCGGCCCGGGTCGCCTTCGCCCTTGATGACGAAATTCATGAACAGCGAGTTGGTGACGGCGACCATCCCGCCGATCACGATGCGCTTGGGAATGTTCGTCATCATGTTGGAGATCGAGGTGAGCAGGAAGGTTTCGGCCGTCATGTAGGCGACGTTCTGGAGCATCTCCTCGTTGGAAGCGATGTTCTTGGCCACCATCACCGGATCCGGATCGAGGATGACGTCGCGGCGCCCGTAGATCTCGGCCGCGATCTGGATCATCTGGCTCCGGGCGATGTAGCCCTTCTTGTCGAGGCCCGAGCGGCCCAGGACCTTCGCGCCGGAGTAGCCGGACTTGGCCACCTGCCGGGCCGCGCGCGAGCCCACCTCGAGCGCGCGCAGGGTCACGACGGCCTGCTCGCGGGCCGGGAGCCGCGCGAACTGGACGGACGCGCTCGCCACTCTTCCACCCGCGCGGGCGACGTGGGTCACCCGGCGCGCGACGGCCCGCGACTCGCCCAGGATGCCCGCGGCGAACCGGTCGTAGATCCTGCCACCGAGCTCGGTGCCGCGGACGCGCGTGCTCAGCCAGCTCACGCCCCGGCCAAGGCTCCGGATCGCCGCGATGCCTGCCAGGTCCATCGCGATGTCGCTGCCGGCGTTCACCCAGACGCTTCTGAGCTGCCTCGAGATCACGCGCTGGGAGAGATCCTCCCAGCCGTCGGCGATGACGCCCCAGTTCCGGGCGAGCGTGGGCGCGAGCGCTGGAGCGGATTGCGAGAGCCGGCCCGTGCGGATCTCGAGCTCCCGCAGGTCCATCTGGCGCCTCATCAGATTCAGATCGAACTCGACCTGCCTGGAGCGCGTGAGCGTCGCGAACGTGGTGACGGCGTCGAACGCGACGGCCAGGTACCAGCGGTTCGAGAAATCGACGTGTTTCTTCAGCACGTACGAAGCCGCGTCCCAGCCGTCCTCGCGGCGGGCGTAGCCCTCGACCGCCTCGATCACCCCCGAGTCACCATGGAAGAACCAGGCGTCGAGGAGCCCGTCGGAGTCGAGATCCCGGCCCCAGAGCACGGGATGATGCCCGTCCGGGAGAGCGCGGCGGATCTCGAGGTGCTGCACTTCGAGCTCGCGGACACCGTGCTCGTTCGTACCGTGCAGGAGGCGGAACTGGTGGGTCTCGCCGTCGTCGGTGGTGATCGTATAGGTGGGGTCGGCGGGAACGTTCTTTTCGGGGAGGGGGCGGAAGGTCAGGCGGCGGAAGCGCTCGAGCTCGGCGCGCTGCTTTTCAAGGTCGGCCGGGGTCAGGGCCCGCATCGAGGTGTAGCGGATCTCGTTGGCCCGGGCGTCCGGAAGGGCCAGGGCACCGCTCAGGAG
>CAYZKI010000491.1:0-1774 GCA_964478745.1 uncultured Bacteriovoracaceae bacterium | reverse complement strand
AGGTTGGATCCGCCGCGGCCGCCACCACCACCACCGCCCCAGCCTCCGCGGGGTGGCTGCGCCAACGCCGCGTTCGACATCGCAAGGACCAGGAACACCGAGAACAAACCAGACAGGGACTTTTTCATGATCGATTTCCTCCTTCGGAAAACTTGCGCGGCTGGGTAGCAATTTCCCGACCTGCTCGATCAGTCCTGGGAGGGGATTTAAACGCGATGAGACGGTTACTCCCGGTATGCAGGCACGTATCGGCCCCGCGATCGGTGACCGAAGGGGCCTGGCACCCGCGAGCATCCGGATTGTCGCGAAAAGCCCGTGTAAGTACGTGACTCTTGCATCGATGGCGGCGCTGCCGGACAATCTTCGGCATGCAACAGGCTCAGCAGACTATTCGCGGGGTGATGCAGTCGGTCGAGTCGGTCATCCTCGGAAAGAACGAGCAGCTTAAGCTCATCCTTTGCGCGTGGCTTTCGGGCGGACACGTGCTTCTCGAGGATGTTCCGGGAACGGGAAAGACGATGATGGCCCGGGCGCTTGCCAAGAGCGTCCAGGGAGCCTTCAGGCGGATCCAGTTCACTCCGGACCTCCTTCCCGCCGACGTCCTCGGCACCACGGTATTCAACCAGGGCTCGAACCAGTTCCAGTTCCACCCGGGGCCTCTATTCACCACTTTCCTGCTGGCCGACGAGATCAATCGCGCGACTCCGCGAACCCAGTCCGCGCTGCTCGAAGCCATGGCGGAGTCGCAGGTGACCGTCGAAGGGCGCACCTACGGCCTGGACGGGATGTTCTTCGTCATCGCCACGCAGAACCCGGTCGAGCATCACGGAACCTTTCCGCTCCCCGAGGCGCAGCTCGACCGTTTCATGATCCGCCTGAGCCTGGGATATCCTGGCAAGGACCAGGAAGTCCGGATGGTGCAGAACCAGAACCAGGCGCATCCGATCCACGCGCTCAAGCCGGTCGCGAAGATCGAGGACCTGACGAGGATCCGGGGCCTGGTTCCGCAGATCAAGGTGTCGGACGAGGTCTATCGGTACGTGATCGAGCTGATCGAGCGCACCCGAAGCCATCCCGAGATCCGCCTGGGCGCGAGCCCTCGCGCGACGCTCGCGCTCGTGCGCGCGGCCCAGGCCATGGCGCTCATCGAGGGCAAGGCGTACGTGAACCCGTCGGCCGTCTTCACCCTCGCGAAGCCGGTGCTGAGCCACCGAATCGCGCTCACGGGCGAAGCGAAGCTGCAGGGGCTCACGACTTCGGCGGTGATCGACCGGATCCTGGCCGAGCTCAAGGTGCCCACCGAGCCCGCCGGGATCACGATCGGCGGCTGAGGCATGCGCTCGGTCGAGAGAGTACCTTTCTCCGAGTACTTCAAGTCGCGGGCCCTCGGCGAGTTCGAGGACCTCGAGCCGACGTCGTTCTACCTTTTCTTCTACAAGCGCAGCCAGTACTTCAACAAGCTGAGCTTCGCCCTGGTGATCCTGCTCTTTTCGGCGGCGATCGCCCCGTTCTCGAGGGAAGGGCTGGTCGGCTTCCTTTCGATCTCGCTGTTCCTCGCCTACTCGTTCTTCCGCGCGCGCCGGAGCGCGCAGGGCATCTACATCAACCGCGTGTTCCAGCCGCGGATCACCGAGCGCAGGTATCTCGAGGTCACTTACGAGGTGCGAAACGCCGGCGGCTTCTCCGTTTCCGATTTCCTGATATCGGATCTGTTCACGGGGTCGGTGCAGTTCAATGCCCGTATCGCCGTGGCCGAGGACATCCCGGCCTACCG
>CAYZKI010000490.1:487-1774 GCA_964478745.1 uncultured Bacteriovoracaceae bacterium | reverse complement strand
AGCGATCCCCGACGCGGGCGGTGGGATGAATGCCTGATTACCAGTACCAGGGCGTAGACCGCTCCGGAAAGAAGATCACCGGCAAGGTGAATGCCCCGAACGAGGGCGAGCTGAGGATGATCCTGCGCGGCCAGGGCATCCGCCCGGTCCGCATCGCGAAGCTCAGCGCCCTGAAGAGCGACCTCGGAAGCCTTTTCAAGGGCGGCCAGGTCAGCATCTCGCTGCAGACCCTGGTGATCTTCACGCGTCAGCTCCAGGTGCTCATCAGCTCCGGTATCCCCATCGTGCAGGGACTCGAGATCCTTTCCGAGCAGGCGACGGACAAGACCATGAGGGGCATCATGGCCGCCGTGAAGGAGAAGGTCTCGAGCGGCGCCTATTTCTGGGAGGCCCTGTCGGCCTATCCGAAAGCCTTCCCGACCCTCTACGTCTCGCTGATCAAGGCTGGCGAGACCTCGGGCGCCATCGACCAGATGCTCAAGCGGTTGAGTCGCTACCTCGAGGACTCCGACCGGCTCCGCAAGCTTCTGAAGGGCGCGATGATGTACCCGGTCATCGTCGTGATCATCGGTATCGTCGTCATCGCGGCCATGATGATCTTCGTCATCCCGAAGTTCGAGGAGCTGTTGAAGAGCTCCGGCCAGGAGCTCCCGGGTCCCACCCAGTTCGTGATCAATCTCTCCACCTTCATGGTGAACAACATCGTCTACATCATGGCCGGCACCGGCACTTTCATCTTCCTGGTGATGAAGTTCGTCCAGTCGAAGGAAGGGAAGGCGATGCTCGATCGCGTGCTGTTCCGCGCCCCGCTCTTCGGCAATCTCGCCCAGAAGGGCGGCTGCGCCCGCTTCTGCCGCACGATGCAGACGCTCCTCAGCTCGGGCGTGAACCTGATCGACGCCGTGGACATCTGCCGCGCCACGATCGGCAACGCCGTCCTCGAGCAGGCCGTCTCGAAGATCAGGAGCGAGATCGAGGCCGGGAAGACCCTCGGCATGGTCGTGACCTCCATCACCATCTTTCCGCGGATGGCGGCCCAGATGATCGCGGTCGGGGAGTCGACCGGTAACCTCGACAAGATGCTCGAGAAGGTGGCCGACTTCTACGAGGAGGAGGTCGAGGCGATCGTCGGCGGGATGACCAAGCTGATCGAGCCTCTGGTGCTCGTGTTCCTCGGCGGCGCGGTCGGTGGTCTTCTCATCGCGATGTACCTGCCGATCTTCAAGATGGCCGGGAGCGCGAACGAATGAGCAAGGCGCTTACCCCGGAAACCCGCGCAATCACCCG
>CAYZKI010000490.1:0-477 GCA_964478745.1 uncultured Bacteriovoracaceae bacterium | reverse complement strand
GTGGCCGCCACCAAGACCAGCGTCCTGATCACGGGAGAAAGCGGGACCGGCAAGGAGCTGGTGGCGCGGATGATCCACGAGGCGAGCTCGGTCGCCGACAAGCCTTTCGTCCCGGTGAACTGCGGCGCCATCCCCGAGAACCTGATCGAGAGCGAGATGTTCGGCCACAAGCGGGGAAGCTTCACGGGCGCCGTGGCCGAGAAGATGGGGCTTTTCGAGGCCGCTCATGGCGGCACGCTTTTCCTCGACGAGGTCGGCGAGCTTCCTCTTTCCATGCAGGTGAAGCTGCTCCGGGCGATCCAGGAGCGCTCCTTCAGGAAGGTGGGCGGCACCGACGATGTCAGGGTCGACGTCCGCATCATCGCCGCCACCAATCGTGACCTGGAAGCCGCGGTGGCCAAGGGGACTTTCCGCGAGGACCTCTATTACCGCCTCAACGTGATCATGCTGCGGACGCCGCCCCTGCGCGAACGGAAG
>CAYZKI010000489.1:1185-1777 GCA_964478745.1 uncultured Bacteriovoracaceae bacterium | reverse complement strand
GATCAGCATTCCCTCCCTTGCGAGTTCGACCTTCCCGAGCCTCTCGGAGTAGGAATCGAGATCAACCATGCACCGCCCGCTCTCTTCTGCAACGCAGAGGAATCTGAGGTGCTCCGGATGCCATGCGCACATCCTTTCTGCGGGACCCTCGCAGATATCGTGCTTTACGGCTCCGACTACGAAGACCGCGAATGCGAGCCCTACGATCAGCACGAATCCCAGTACGATGCCAAGCGCAATCTTCCACACGTCCGCCGCCTCCTGGTAGTGACCCCCTCGACGCTAGCGCCCCTGCGGGCACTGTTCCCCGCCTCGATTCAGGGTGCCATCCGCCCCGTGGCTACGTGTGGCTACACTGCCGAAAACTGTAGCCACAGCATCGGCAGGTCTGAAGCAACTACCACGCTCAAGGGAGTCTCGCCGCATGGAAACGATCGACTGGGAGAAGTTCGATTCGATCAACGATCCCGACGAGCGGTGGGGGTTCTGGGAGACGATCGAGAGTCGGGTTGCAGAGGCGATCGGCTGGGAAACCGGGAAGCCGAATGCGATCTGTTGGTACGACCACCGGGGGCGGTTCACTGGCTACTAC
>CAYZKI010000489.1:253-1175 GCA_964478745.1 uncultured Bacteriovoracaceae bacterium | reverse complement strand
ATCACCCGCAGTTTGCGCCGTGGATGGACCTCGATCCCGCCCTGGTCGCCGCAGGCTGCATGACCGACCTGAAGGGCTGGCCGTTCACGCTTCGGCGGGACCGCGCGGGCAACTGGCAGGCGACGTTCCTGACGCACCGGAACGAGCACGTCGGGGCGGTCAACGAGCAGCCGGCGCGGGCGATCTGCGACGCGATCCTCAAGGCGTCCCGGATCATGACGCCGGAGGAGCTCTTCGCGAAGCGCTGACGGCGGCGACCCCTCTCGGGAGGGCTGCCTGATGCGCCGACCTCTCAACCGGATCCTCGCGCGCGGCCTGGTCGAGCTCGATGCGATCGACGAGTTCGCCCGGATGGTCGCCCGCCTCGAGGGCTGGTCCGGCCCGCCGCTGAATCACCAGCGCCGCATCTGGCAGGCGCTCGCCGAGAACACGGACCGGAAGCTCGACGCGGAATGGCTCGCGCTCGCGATCCGCCTCTTCGCCTATCACGATCGCGGGAATCTCTGCGACGAGATCGTCGGATACCTGCAGCGGCAGCGATGGGAGGGTGAGCGGGATCGGCAGGAGTCTCCCGACCGCGCGATGCGAAGGGTCGAGCCTTCGTCGGCCCGCCGGCGCGAGGTGGCCTCGTGAGCACAGCCGGCCGAAACACCGTCGCGTGGCGCCTGTGTCTGGTCCTCGACGCGCTTCTCGACGCCCGGGGACCGGCAACTTTCGCGCAACTGCAGGCGGCAACGGGGATCGATCGCAGGACGCTCTACCGCTACCTGGCGGCCCTTGAGGAGTGCAACCTGGTCGAGCGAGGTCTCCAGGGCACGACCCTCGGCGCGCGGCTTCGATCCGAATCCGTGGATGTGGAGGTGGTCGCGTGAGCGTCTCGCTCCTCCGCCCGCTTCCGCCGCCCGAGCAGTGGCCGCCGCAT
>CAYZKI010000489.1:0-243 GCA_964478745.1 uncultured Bacteriovoracaceae bacterium | reverse complement strand
CGGGTGCAGCTCTACCGGCGGCGCTTCAACGCGGGGATGGCGGCCACGCTGATCTCGATGTGGCGCGAGCTCGTGCGCCGCGAGCGCGCCGGGAATCCGGATCGCTGGGTGCACGTCGAGCGCCAGCTCGTCGAGGCAGGGAAGGGGCCGCGTCGAGCTCGAGACTTCAGCGTGGCGCGGTTCTGGGGAGTGATCGAGCCGAAGGCCCGAGCGACGAGATCGACGGGACTTACGGCGTGCGAC
>CAYZKI010000488.1:1363-1794 GCA_964478745.1 uncultured Bacteriovoracaceae bacterium | reverse complement strand
CAGCTCTTCCTCAATGCCCGCGGGACCCCGCTCACGCGCATGGGCGCGTGGAAGATCCTCCGGAAGTACGTCGATCGCGCTGGCATCACCAAACCGGTCAGCCCTCATACGCTCCGACACTCCTTCGCGACGCACCTCCTGGAGGGCGGGGCAGATCTCCGCGCGGTCCAAGAGATGCTCGGGCATGTGGACATCGCCACGACGCAGATCTACACCCACGTAGATCGCGAGTACCTCCGCACGGTGCACAAGCAGTACCACCCACGGGGCTAGATTCCTTCGCATGCTGCTGATCATCGACAACTACGACTCCTTCACCTGGAACCTGGCGCAGTACTTCGGGGCGCTGGGCGAGGAGCCGCACGTGGTCCGGAACGACGCGATCTCACTGGAGCAGATCGCCGATCTCGCTCCGGAGGCCATCATCTTGG
>CAYZKI010000488.1:0-1353 GCA_964478745.1 uncultured Bacteriovoracaceae bacterium | reverse complement strand
TGATCCAGCGGTTCGGGAGCTCGATCCCGATGCTGGGCGTCTGCTTAGGCCACCAAGCGATCGGCGAGGCCTATGGTGGACGGGTGATCCGCGCCCCGCGAGGGGTGATGCACGGGAAGACCTCACCCATCAGTCATGACGGCACTGGGCTCTTTGCGGGGGCGCCGATGCCGATGGAGGTCATGCGCTACCACTCGCTTGTGGTCGAGCATGCGAGTCTTCCGGACTCGTTGGAGGTGACGGCGGCCGCGACGGACGACCCGACGGAGATCCACGCGCTCAGGCACCGGACCCACCCAGTCCACGGGGTCCAGTTCCATCCGGAGTCGATCATGACCGGTGCGGGGATGCAGCTGCTCACCAACTTCCTGCAGCTGGCCCGCGCCCACTAAGGCTCGCAGAGGCGGCCGCCAGCCCACCGGAGCGAGATTCCCCTTGCTCCCCCCTGCCGCCCCCTTAGATTCCCTTGGCGTGGATTTTGCATCTGCAGGGCCCCTCTGGCAGGGGGTACGATGACCACCCTTGCCGTGATCCCCGCTCGACTCGGGGCCACTCGGCTCCCCCGAAAGCCGCTTCGACTCCTCGGCGGCGTCCCCCTCGTCCTCCGTGTCCTGGACCGGGTCCGATCACTCGGACTCGCTGATGAGGTCGTCGTCGCCACCGAAGCGCAGGAAGTCGCGGAGGTCGTGCTCGCGGCCGGTGGGCTCGCCGTCCTGACCGCCGAGTCGCATCCATCCGGCACCGATCGAGTGGCCGAGGTCGCCCGGCTGCCGCAGTTCTCGCGTCACGAGATCGTCGTGAACGTGCAGGGGGATGAGCCGTTCATGCGCGGCGATGCGATGGCCGGAGCGGTGGCGATGGTCCGCGATGGCGGGTTCGATCTGGGGACTGCCGCTGGTCGTCGCGGTCCGGAGATCCTAGGCGATCCCAATCTCGTGAAGGTCGTGCGGCAGGATGATGGGCGCGCCCTCTACTTCTCGCGTGCCCCGATCCCATTCCTCCGCGACGAGGCCGATGCCTCGACTCGTGACAGTGTGATCCTGCAGCACATGGGGATCTACGCTGCACGCCGCGACGCGCTCGAGCGCTGGGTATCGCTCCCTCCGCACCCGCTCGAGCAGATCGAGAAACTCGAACAGCTCCGCGCCCTCGCCGCTGGCCTCTCGATGGGCGTGGCGATCGTGGACGCCCCCTCGTGGGGCGAAGTGAACACCGAAGACGACCTGCTCCGCGCTGACGCCCACTGGACGGCACTCACCTCCGGCACTGTCTGATGACGCCCACCACTCCGCACTCCTCTCCGACGTACATCTTCGTCACCGGCGGGGTGGTCTCCTCGCTCGGGAAGGGGAT
>CAYZKI010000487.1:548-1794 GCA_964478745.1 uncultured Bacteriovoracaceae bacterium | reverse complement strand
CCACCAACCTCAGTAAGCATCGGAATGGTGTAGGGATCCCACTCCGCCAACAACTCGCCCGCCTTCACCTTCGCACCGTTCTTCTTCTTGAGCTTCGCTCCATAGACGATGCGGTAGCGCTCGCGCTCGCGTTCGCGACCCGGCTCGGGAATCTCAACGATGGCGAGCTCACCGTTGCGATTCATGACCACCAAGTCTCCATCCTTGTTCGTGACGGTGTTGAGATTGATGAACTTGACGATGCCATCGTTCCGGCCCTCGAGCGTCGTCTGCTCTGCGCGTCGGCTGGCCGCGCCTCCGATGTGGAACGTTCGCATCGTCAGCTGCGTTCCCGGCTCGCCGATCGACTGGGCGGCGATCACTCCGATCGCTTCGCCGAGGTTGACCATGTGCCCGCGCGCGAGATCGCGCCCGTAGCATCGAACACACACGCCCTGGCGCGACTGACATGTCAGCACGGAACGAATCTTCACGCGCTCCAGGCCGGCGTCCTCGATTGCCTTCACGCGCTCTTCGTTGATCTCGTCATTGGCCTCGACGATCGTCTCGCCGCTGAACGGATCGTGGATCTCCTCCAAAGCGACCCGACCAAGGACGCGGTCTCCCAGCCCCTCGATGATCTCGCCTCCCTCGACGAGCGGCGTCATCTCGATGCCGTCGATCGTGCCGCAGTCTTGCTCGGTGATGATCGAGTCCTGCGCAACGTCGACGAGCCGTCGCGTCAGGTAGCCCGAGTTGGCCGTCTTCAGTGCGGTGTCGGCGAGTCCCTTGCGAGCACCATGCGTCGAGATGAAGTACTGCAACACCGTCAGACCCTCGCGGAAGTTCGCCGTGATCGGGGTCTCGATGATCTCACCCGAGGGCTTCGCCATCAGGCCGCGCATCCCCGCCAACTGGCGAATCTGCTGGGCACTGCCGCGTGCACCCGAGTCTGCCATCATGAAGATGGGGTTGAAGCTAGGTATCGTGTGCTTGTTGCCCTTCTCGTCCTGGATCGTTTCGGTGCCGAGCTCTCGTAGCATCTCGTCGGCGATGCCGTCCGTGACCTCGGCCCAGATGTCGACGACCTTGTTGTAGCGCTCCCCGTCGGTGATCAGTCCCTTGTTGTACTGATCCTCGATCTCCCGGACCTCCGTATTCGCGTGGTCGAGGAGCTTGGCCTTCATCTGCGGAATCACCATGTCTCTGATCGCGATCGAGATGCCAGCACGGGTTGCATACTCGTAGCCGAGATCCTTGAGTCGAT
>CAYZKI010000487.1:0-538 GCA_964478745.1 uncultured Bacteriovoracaceae bacterium | reverse complement strand
TCGTCTCAACCCTGTCCGCGCCAAAGCGAACGCTGATTGGAGCTTGAAGATCGACCTCACCTTGGTCGTACGCGACGCGGACCTCATCGGGACTCGAGAACCTCTTTCCCGCTCCCTTCACGCCCGCACGTTCGCGGGTCATGTAGTAGAGCCCCAGCACGATGTCTTGAGTCGGCACGATGATGGGCTTTCCGTTGGCAGGCGAGAGGATGTTGTTCGTGGACATCATCAAGGCGCGCGCCTCGACCTGCGCCTCCACCGAGAGAGGCACGTGTACCGCCATCTGGTCGCCGTCGAAGTCGGCGTTGTAGGCGGCGCAGACGAGTGGGTGCAGCTGGATCGCCTTGCCCTCGATCAGAATGGGCTCGAAAGCCTGGATCCCGAGGCGATGCAGCGTCGGCGCACGGTTCAGCAGCACCGGGTGCTCCCGAATGACTTCGTCGAGGATGTCCCATACCTCCGGACGTTCCTTCTCCACCATCTTCTTGGCGCTCTTGATGGTAGTGACGAACCCGCGCTCTTCGAGCGCCTGGTGCTG
>CAYZKI010000486.1:0-1799 GCA_964478745.1 uncultured Bacteriovoracaceae bacterium | reverse complement strand
CTTCAGCACGTCGCCCACGATCGGAACCATGGCGCTGCGGGTGGCGAGCTTCGTGAGCTCGGCCCGGTACTGGGCGCTCTCGATGTTCGCGCTCTCGAGCGCCACCATCGTGTTGCTCGAAGCCTCGCCCGACTTCGCCGTGGCCATGATCTCGCGGCCCGCGGCCACGTCGAAAACCTTGATCTCGGTGTCGACGGCGGCAAGCGACTGCTTCTGGCGGAGCAAGCCGACCTCGTCGCCGCGCTGGCGGAAGACGATCTTCGAGATACGGCCGATGACGAGCACGGCGACGCCCATGCGCCGCCCTTCGCGGATGAGCTGCGCGACCTTCACCTTCTCGCCCTGGATGAAGTCGGAGGTGGTGAGGTCGGTCTTGGCGTCAGGCGGGATGATCACGCGCTGGGTGAGATGGAGGCCGCGCCGGAGCTCGTCGGCTGCGAAGAGCCCCAGGTCCGCCTGCTTGATCGGCGTGTCGTTCCAGAAGTTGAAGACCATGACCCGCTTCTTCGGCTGGCCCATGCCTTCCACCCGCTGCGTGGGCGTCTTGCCCTGGCGGTTGGCGTAGTAGCTGACGGCGTCCTCGGGAGCGTAGGTCTGATCGCGCCGGTACTCGGGCGATCTCGCGCAGGAGCCGCCCAGGGCGAGGATCAGCGTGATGCTCGCCAGGATCATGAGCGGGATCTGTGAACGGGCCCAGTTCTCGTACTTCATATGCCTGCCTGCACCTCGACCGGAGCTTCAAAGCCTTCCATGGCTTTGCGGACTTCTGTGGCCGCGCGGTCGGTCGTCACCGCGAAGACCACTTTCCCGCGCGAGATCCTGCGCTCGATGATCGATCCCAGCGGCTTGAGCCGGGTTTCGACCTTCGTGCGGAGGTCCTGATAGTGCGCGAAATCCTTGATGCCGCTGACCGAGACGAGGGTCTCGCCCTTTCCGGGGTCGGTGACGGCCGCCTGGGCGCGCTCGACGCGCGCTCCGAGCTCGGTCATCGCGTCGGCGAAGAGCTGGCTTGCCGGGGTTTCCAGGCCGTCGGCCTCGAGCACTTCCATCTCGCCTTCGTGGCGGCCGAGGCCTCTCACGTGGATGAAGGAGGTGATGAGGAACTTCTTCTCCTCCGGGTGCGCGGGATCGAGGCGGCTCGCGGGCGCGTTGCGGATGGAGATTACCTGCGCGGCAGCGGCGTTCCTGCGCGCGGCGAGCTCGAGCAGGCGGTCCTGCAGGTATTTTCCGGAGGGCTTCGGCTTGCCGAGGCCATCTTCGGTCACGTACTGGACGGCGAGGCCGCGTCGTTCGAGGCGCGTCTTCAGCATCTGCTCGATGCCAGGCTCGGCCGACTTGCAGCGGTCGCAGCTCGGATCCACTTCCACGTAGACGAACGCCTGCGCGCTCGTACCGGCGGCGCCCGCGTGCTGGGTCCCGTAGTAGCGGATGTAATTCCTGAGGTTCGAGAAATCGATCTCCGCGGTGATACCGCCCCCTTGCGCGACGCGGTAGTCTTTGACGAAGCGCTGATAGAGAGGAACGACCTCTTCGCTGAAGAGGCGCTTCTGCCAGGGTGGCATGTCGCCCAGGCTCTTCTGCGCGCCGACGACGGCCGCCTTGAGCTGCGGCGCGAGATCCGAGGTCGCGTGCGCGGCATCGATGCTCACTGACGCGAGCGTCGCGGTCAGCAATCCGCAGGCCGCCAAGGCGATCGCCGTGATTCCATGGGGCTTTATCGAGCGAGAGCAGGAGTTTCTCATCGACTTAGATTTTAGCACGGAAGTCGCGGCTACAAAGGAGAGCGCGAGCGCGCGCGG
>CAYZKI010000485.1:0-1799 GCA_964478745.1 uncultured Bacteriovoracaceae bacterium | reverse complement strand
GGCTTTCGACGCCTTCCTGGATGCGCGCGCCGCCGGAGTCGTTCAGGCCGATGACGGGAGCGCCGGTCTTCACGGCGAGGTCCATGATCTTGCAGATCTTGGCGGCGTGGGCGCCCGAGAGGCTTCCTCCGAAAACCGTGAAGTCCTGCGAGAAGACGTAGACGGTGCGGCCGCCGATCGTGCCGTGTCCGGTGACGACGCCGTCGCCGGGAATCTTCTGCTCGTCCATCTCGAAATCGGTGCACCGGTGCGTGACGAACTTGTCGAGCTCGTGAAAGCTTCCGGGATCGACCAGGAGCTCGATGCGCTCGCGCGCGGTCAGCTTGCCCGCGGCGTGCTGTTTCGCGATGCGGTCGGCGCCACCCCCGAGCTCGGCACGCTTTTCACGCTCGGCGAGGTCCTTCACTCGATCGGAATAAGAAAGCGTCATGGCCCCTAGTCATACACGATTCACGGGAAGATGCACTGCGCTAATAGCGCATACGCCATTCCAGGGTGGCCGTGGCGCTGCTCGCGCCGGAGTTCGGATAAACCGTACTGGGCTCGATTTCCGTTTCCAAAGTCCACTTCGAGCCCAGGCGCCGGCGGACGCCGACCTGGTTGACGCCTTCGCCGCCCCGGCCGCCGAGTTTGAGCGACGTGCCTTCCCCGAGACGGACCCGGGCGCTGACCACTCCCGTGGTGGAATCGTAGCCGACGCTTTCCACGGGCGTGGCCGCGAGCGCGTACATCGAGGCCAGGCCGAGCGCGTTGTCGGCGAGCGCCGCCCGCGTGTCGCCGACCGACGCGTTCTCCTCCGTGTCGAGATCCTCGATCGGCCTTCCGTAGAGGAGCGCCGAGATGACCTGGTCCTCGGGCAGGGGTGGCTCGCTCGTGAAACGGATGGAGGGCTTGCCCACCGAGCCGAGCATGAGTACCTGGATGTCGATGTCGGTGTAATCGACGCTCACCTTCCCGTCGATCCGGCTCTCGGACATCGGCTCCGCGAGCGCGAGGTCGAAGTGCCTGACCCGGGCCTCGCGCCGGAAGAGCTCGATCGGGAACTCCTGGACCCGGATGCGGCCTCCGAGCCCGCCGGCGTCCGACGCGCGAAGGTCGAGGCGGATCGGGATCGGAGCCTTCGCGAGATTGGAGGTGATCCGAACAGGCTCCTTCGGGGTCGTGATCGCGAAGTCGTACTTGAACCGGGACGGGGCCCCCGCCGCCCGCGTTCCGCCCTGCTCGCTTTCGCGGGGCGACTCCCCCAGCTTCCGGATGCGGCTGTCGGGAAAGATCCTCGGCGGAAGCGACGGTGACATCCGGGGCAGGTTGATGCGCACTTCGCTCAGCTCGGCGACGCCCGCGAGCTCGAGGCGCGGGTTCGCCTTCCTCAGCTCGGCCAGCGCGAAGCGGCCGCTCACGTCGATATCGAGCTTCTGCGGCCGCGAGGCCAGCCGGGAACGCAGCGCCAGCGGGACTTCCCCTCCTTCGCTGAGATTCACGGCGCCCGTCGCCGAAAGCTCCACGCTTCCGTCGAGCACGTGCAGCGGCGCGGGAATCGCCCAGCGGGTCTTCTCGAACTCATGAACCCACTCCTGCAGCTTCGGCAGCGAGGCGTGCAGATCGAGCGTGCTCTCGAGCTGTCCTTCGCGCGGAAGCTCCGTGGGGATGCCTTCGACCCGCGCGACCACTCCGCCGCTCAGATCGAGGAGCCTGCTGCGGAAATCCTTCAGCCTGACTCCGACTTCGCCCGCCACCGGCTCCGACGGGCTCGGGGGATACGAACTGGTCGAAACGTCTGCGCCCACCCGGGCCGCGAG
>CAYZKI010000484.1:0-1800 GCA_964478745.1 uncultured Bacteriovoracaceae bacterium | reverse complement strand
CGATTCCGAGCTCGCGGCTTCGGATGATTTCCTCACGGGCGTCGCCGGCGGATTCACGATGAACTGGAGAGCGGCCGACCGCGTTCGCGCGCTGTGGGGCTACGAGCATGCCCGCGACGGCCTGATCGGCGGCATCGGGACCGGCTACTTCGGGCACTTCACCCTCGGGGCGGGCTACCGCGTCGCGAGCGCGGGCTGGATCCAGGCGCGAGCCTACTTCGGATATCCATTATCGTATCAGTTGGGATGGGAGACCTCATGGTGATGAAGCCGCGGCTGATCGGAGCGATCGCGATCGCGGCCGCGCTCTCCGGCGCGTGCACGGTCGAATCCGCCCGCGAGCGCCGGATCAGGGACCTCGAGGTCGGGATCATCGAGAACTCCTCGTACCGTTTCGTGGCCGAGGAAGGGCTGCTTCACCTGACCGGCTCGACGGACACGACGCTCGCCGCGCGCGCGACGGCCGCCGAGTTCACCGCGCGGATTTCCCGCAAGCGTCCCGATCTCGCCTCCGTCACGCTTCGGATCGGGAACCTCCCGGACAACGCTTCCCTGCGAATCGCTGGAGTGGACACCCCTGGAGCGGCCGCTCCAGGTCTCGCGCATACCTTCGACTGGACGATCAGCTTTCCCGTGGGCGTCGACGAGATCGAGATCGCGGCGCCTTCGCTCGCGGGGCAGGACTTCCGCTTCCTGGCCTTCGGCGACATCCAGGGAGGCATCGATCGCTTCGGTGACATGGTCGACGCCGTGAACCAGGAGCCGACCGCGGAGTTCATCCTCATGCTGGGAGACCTGACGAGCAACGCGACCGGCGAGCAGTTCGACGAGGTGCAAAGCCATTTCGCGAACATCCGTATGCCCGTCTACTCGACTCCGGGCAACCACGACGCTTTCCGCAAGCGCGAGTACCAGGACTATTTCGGGCGCGCGAGCTACAGCTTCACGCACCGGGGCGTGCGCTTCACCTCCGTCGACTCCGCCTCGGCCGAGCTCGACGCCGAGGTCTGGGACTGGGCGCGCGCGTGGATGACCCAGGGCCGTTCGGCCACTCACGTGGTGTTCACTCACATTCCTGCCGTCGAGGCCTCGGGCATCCGCTCGGGCCAGTGGAACTCGAGGCGCGAGGCCGCCCGCTTCGTCGCTCTGGCGCGGCAGCACGCGGTCGACCTGCTGCTCTTCGGGCACATCCACAGCTACGACGCCTACGAGCTCGCCGGGATCCCGACGTACATCTCGGGCGGCTGCGGAGCGATCGAGGAGAAGCTCGACGGAATCGACCGGCACTATCTCAGGATCGACTACATGGCCGCGACCGGCTCGCTCCGGGTCGAGCCGGTCGAAATCGAGTGAGGCGGGCGGGCAGCCGGTATCGCGCGCCGCTTCGCACATGCTTTGCACCTTTTGTCGCTATGCAGATTCTCGAACTGATCAACGAAAGCATTCGGGAAAACCTACGCGACAAGGAGGGCAGCCCGATGAACGAGGAGCTTACGGAAAAAGCCGGGCAATATCTCGAACGAGAGCTGGCGGAATGGAAAACCATCATCAAGGAACATCCGATCCAGAGCGCGCTTGCCGCGAGCGGCGTGATCTTGGGCGTGAGCCTGCGGCTCGGAGGCCCGGCCTCCGCGGTTCGCGAGCTCAAGAAGGCGCTCAACCGGGTGAAGAGCAAGGAAGTGGCGGGCGAAGCCGCGCAGAAAGCGGCGGAAGTCATCCTCTTGAAGGATCAGCAAGGCAAGAGGGAGCGGCGCTCGGGCTCGGCCCGGAAGCGCGGCTCCTCGGTGCGGAGCAAGAAGA
>CAYZKI010000483.1:0-1813 GCA_964478745.1 uncultured Bacteriovoracaceae bacterium | reverse complement strand
CCTGGAGCTCGTCCATGCGGAAGGCGTCGCGGCCCATGGCTTCGCTCTCGACCTTCTTCACTTCGGCCAGGTTCACGTGCGTATAGCCGGTCTTCTCGTCGACCTTGTACTTGCCCATGTGCTTGGCGATCAGGCTCATGATGAAGAAGCCGCGGGGCGAAAGATCGTGGCGCTTGGACGGCTCGAGCAGGTTTTCCTCGTTGAAATAGGCAACCGCCATCTCGAGGAAGTCGATGTCCTTCAAATAAACTTTACCGTCTTCGCCCTCGGTCGAGACCATGATGCCGGCCTGCGCGAGGATGTCGATGAAGGTAGTGATCTTCGCGACGGGCACGCCCATGATCTGGTTTGCATAACGCTGCAAAAGGCCAACGCGAACTTCAACGCCCGTGGCGCCCTTCGTGCCGTTGCGCGAAGCGACGAGCATGATTCCCGTGGCGATCTTGAGCACGTCGGTCGGCGACAGATAAACATAATGCGCCGAGCGTCCGCCGTCCTTCTCGGAGTAATCGAAGGCGGTGCTGGCCTGCTCGAGCTGGCGGATGCGGGTGCTCGCGGTGCGGAGGCGTCCGACGACCGTCTTGAGGAGGATCTTCAGCCACTCGGGCATTTGCGTCAGGACGGCGGTGAAGGCCTGGCCCGAGATCTCGGAAAGCTCGCAGTCGGTCAGGGCCTCGGCCGAAGCGGAGCGCGGATTGCCGTCGAGGAACGCGAGCTCGCCCAGGATCTGCCCTGAACGGACCGTGTCGAGCTCGATCGCCGAGTCGCCCTTCTTCTTGAAGAGGCGGATCATGCCGCTCTTGATCAGGTACATGGCCCGCGAATTCTCGCCTTCGGCGAAAAGGAGCTCGCCCTTCTTCAGCCTGCGATTCTGTTGCGAGGCGACAGCCATCCCCGGATTTTGTTTCGCTGGAACACCCATCTCAAAGGAACTGATCGGCTAGGCCTCAGAATCCTTAAGGTAAGACGGGCGGGGAGGGGGGTGTGGCTAATTTGACGGGGTGAAGATCTGAAGGGCAGGGGCGCGCGGGAAGTCGCGCGCAACGCCTGCCCTTCATTTCGAGGCGGGCGGCATCAGTTGGGGGCGGTTGATCCGGATGCGCGCTCGCTGCCTCGAACAACTGGAGTCAGGCAAGTTCAAGTCGCATGCCCGCGACTTAACGAGGACTTAACGCGGTTCGGCTGAGCATGGGACATGCTAGGTAGGAGCCGTGGAGTCGACCCAACTCGCGGCGTTCTATTATTCCGTGGTGTCCTGGCCCAAGTCGGAGAGCGAGCTTTCCGCCGCCGTGGACAGGATCGCCCGCCTGTTTGAAGCGCCCTTCGCCGCGCTGGTCCTGAACTCCTCGGCGGAACGCATGGCTTACCGGTTCCCCGATCCGGGGCTCCAGGAAAAGGCGCGTGCCCTGGGCTTCGGCGAGGTGATCCGCTCGCAGATCCGCCAGTTCGACGATCTGAACGGGGGATTCTCGGGAAGCAAGACCAGCATCCGCCAGGTTCAGATCCAGCGGGAAGGCTCGGGCTTCGGTTCGCTGGTGAACGCGCGGTTCCTTGCCGTCGCGCACGTGATCGGAAGCGCCCCCACTTCGAGCGCCACTGTGATCCGGCAGCCGGAATCCGATCGCAGGCACTACGGTTGGATCACGGTCGCGACGGACAAGCCCCTCTCGGCCAAGCAGGAAGTGATGCTCATGGCGATCGCCCAGCACCTGAGCGAGCTCGCCATCGTGAGCGATCTCGAGTCGGCGATCTCCCTCCGCAACCAGTTCCTTTCCATCGCGAGCCACGAGCTCAAGACGCCTCTCACGTCCAT
>CAYZKI010000482.1:0-1821 GCA_964478745.1 uncultured Bacteriovoracaceae bacterium | reverse complement strand
TCATAAGCCCCTGCTCCGCGCGCTTCTTCCGCGCCTCGCTCGCCTTGCTGATCCGGCTCAGGCCTTCGACCAGAATCGGGCCGAACTGCTCGATATGACGGATCTTCTCCTCGAGCTCGTTGGCTTTCACTTCCCGGCGGATGTGCTTCGAGAGCTTCTGTCCGGCCTGGATGAGAGCGCGGCGGATCTCCTCGACGAGCTCCTCCGACGCGTCGATGGTTTCCTTCGATGCGTTCTTGAACTTGATGAACGGCGACACGACGCTGATGGCGATGATGTAGGGGCCGGTCGGGAGCGAGTCCTTCGGCTGCGCCAGGCCGTACGCGCGCCAGTTCACGCTTTCGATCGCCTGAGTGGTCACGCAGGCCGCCTTGTCGAACTGGAGCGGCACGCGGTTGGCGAAACGAAGCACCTGGACCGGAGTATCGGCCTCGAAGCCCTTCTCCTCGAGGCGCGCGACGGCGACTTCGACCTGCACGGGCTTGAAGTCGCAGATGGTCGGCTTGCGGCTCACGACCGCGAAGAAGTCGACCGCGCCGAGGCGCTTGATGCTCTTCGCCATCGACTCCTCGCCGATCGAGAGGACCGACTTGGTCGAGGGCGCCATGAGCTGGAGGTTCTGGAGCGCGGTGAAGATGGCCTTGAAATCGGCCTCGGTCGTCGCGTCGACGTTCTTGTCCAGCATCCCCTTCTTCACGCCGGCGGCCACGAGCTCCTTGAGGGTCCCTTCATGAACGCGGGAGAAGCCCTTCTTGAGCCAGTTGCCGACGGACACGCGGCCGAAAAGGTGCGAGTGCGCGATGAACTCGCCGAGCTTCATGGTATGAGGATGCGGCTCGGTCGCCTCCGGGATCTCCGGTATTTCCTTGCTCACGCGCTCGATGGTGAAGTCCTCGAACTTCTTCTCGGGGTCCGAGGAAGGGATCCGGTAGTGAAGCGTGAGATGCGGGTTCACGAGCGTCGTTCCCGTCAGGTAGTTGAGAAGCCCCGCTTCGCCGTTGAGCTGGATGCGGCCGTCGATGACGAACTCGACGGAGGTGCCGTGCGGGCGGTCCCAGTCGATCATCTGGCGCTCCTTGATCACGCCGCGGTTGTGCTTGATGTCGACCTCGATCACGCACGAAAGCGCCTTGCGCATCTTCGCGGTCTTCGAGACGACGCGCGCGCCGGTCGCGTTGGTGAGCTGCGCCCAGGTGGTCGCGGCTGAGATGCCGATGCCCTGCTGGCCGCGCGAGCAGCGCCCGCGGCCGAACTTGGACGACGCGAGGTATTCGCCGAAGACCTTCGGGACGTCGTCTTCCGCGATGCCCGGGCCGTTGTCCTCGACGCGGATGCGGATCTGATCCGAGTTCTTGAGCGAGCCCGCCCCGACCTTCTCGATCAGGACTCTGACTTCGGGAAGGATGCCGGCGTCCTCGCAAGCGTCGAGCGCGTTATCGACGGCTTCCTTCAGGGTGGTGAGGACGGCTTTCGTCTGCGAGGAAAAGCCGACCTGTTGCAGGTTCTTCGAGAAATACTCCGCGGTGCTACTGGTCGTGATGGTGCGTGCCTTGCCGCCTGCTTCTTTAGCCATGGCAGCAATTGAATCAGGAATGAAGTCGGCATGTCAATCGCATCGGCGGGTCTCATGCATGAAGAAATAAAGAACAAGAAGCCATTTTTGACGGACGTCCAGGAGATTCGGCGCCGCGCCCGCGAGCACATTAAGCAGGGCGCCATCACTTCGACTTACGGAGAGGACCCCGAAACGGTCATCAAGATCCTGAACGAGGCGCTCGCCACCGACGAACTGAAGACGCTGCTGGCCAAGCAGGGCGCCGA
>CAYZKI010000481.1:0-1832 GCA_964478745.1 uncultured Bacteriovoracaceae bacterium | reverse complement strand
AAAGCTGTCAACTGGATCTACAGCCGTCGTGTATTGCCTTTTACAGCGATTTTAAACGGTTTTCGAGCTTGAGAAGGCGGTCTTCCAGACGGCTTTTTTCGTCGCCCAGGCGCCGGATCGAGGCTTCGGCGGCCGACTGGAGGTGAGGATAGGCCTTGGCTTCGGCCTGGCGGAACGCGACGAGCGTCGCGAGCTCGGACAGCGCGGCCCGGGCCTTTCGCATCTCCGACTGGAGCTTCACCGCATAGGCGCCGCCGATGCCGCCGGTCTGGTACCCTGCCCTGCCCAGGCCTCCTTGCAGGATGTACTTCGCCATCGCCTCGCGGTCCCCGTTGAAGCGGCCGCCCGGGAAGAGCGCGCGCAGATCGGGCTCCCAGAAGATGTCCTCGTCCCTGACCGGGCGCGAGCCCGCGCCGAGCCTGGCCTGCCTCGCCTTGAACTCGTACTGCTCGACGAATGCCTCGAGCTCGCCGCCGGGAACGCTGATCAGTGCGACGAGGAACTCGTACTCCGAGGCGTACCCGAGGACATCGGGCTCGGGCTCGAGGCGGTTGGCCATCTTCACGTAGTGGACGAGCTCGTGAAAGAGGGCTTCGGCCGCGTCCGCGGGCGTGAGCGAGGCTTGAATGCAGATCGAGGTCGGCTCGATCTCGAGGATGTAGCGGAAGCGGTCCGGCGAGGCGTCGTAGAACCTTCGTGCGCCGGGCGATGCCTGCACCCCGCGGTCGATCTTCTCGATCTCGGCGTGATACGTGCGCGCGAGCAGGTCCCCGGGCGCGTGGCCGCTCGAGGCGGCATCCGGAAGTAGCCGCGTGAGCGTCCAGGCCTTCCGCAGATTCGAGGTCAGGCCGGCCTGCCGGGTATCCGAGCCGCAGGGGTGGATGACCTGGATGAGCTCGCGGGCCTGCGCGAGCCCCGCCAGGGAGACCGCTTCGGCCACGAGCGCGGCGCCACGCGGGTCCTTCTGGATCGGGGCGAGCAGGCGCTCGAGATCCTCGTCGCTGAGCGCCCCGTCCGGCCCGAGCCAGCTCTTGGCGCCCGCGGGAAGGGTCGAGATCTTGCGGCCCACCTCGAGACGCTCGTCGGCTTCGTCAGCCTGGTTCAGGTTGAACATGGCCAACCCGATCGCGGCCAGCCCCGTGAGGGCGATTCCCGTTTTCCAGATCCGCTACTGTTCACTCAAGCATTGTAGCCAGGCCGGGCGGCCCGCGACAAGCCGAGTCGTCACGGCTGCGGCTTTTCGGCCGCGACCGCGCGAGCGGGGGTCTTCTCGCCGCTCGTGCCTTTGTCGCGAAGCGCGATCGTGAACATCTCGCTCACGGTCCGGCTCGCGATGGAAGGCCAGCCTTGCAGGCTCCTGCAGCCCATTTTCTCGACCACCGATCCGTCGCCGCGCACCAGGCGGGCACGGATCGGGTACAGGCACCCGTAGAACGCGGTCTTCTCGTTGAGGATCGATTCGGCAAGGTAGCTCAGGCGCTCGCGCGCGACCTGGCCGGTGGGCCGGGGCTGCGTGGAAGAGATCCTCCTGATGCCCATCTGCTCGCCCTGATCGTAGATCTGCGTGAGCAGATCGGGGCGCACCGTGAGCTCCGCGTGATTGAGGTCATGGGCGACGAGGTGCACGAGCACCGTGCCCGGGCCCGCCCAGCGCTCCGGCGGTCCCTGATACTCGAGGTACGCCTCCACGAACGGAGAGGCGCTCTTCGCCGCGTCGCCTTTGCCCTGGCTGGCCGGACCGCGGTCACCGTGGCCGCCCATGCTTCCGATCGAACAGGCCTGAAGCGAAACTCCGATGCCGCCTGCAAGGACGAGACTGAAAACTGGGTTCA
>CAYZKI010000480.1:0-1837 GCA_964478745.1 uncultured Bacteriovoracaceae bacterium | reverse complement strand
CGGCGACGGGCCTTTGGACAGCGGCAGTCGCGCTCCGGCAAGATTCGCTACGCTGAACCTCATGGCATCTCGCTGTCTGACAATCGTGACCGATCCCGAGATCCTCGGCGGGACACCGGTCTTTCGCGGTACCCGTGTGCCCGTGAAGGCGCTCCTCGATTACCTCGAGGGAGGCCATCCCCTTTCGGACTTTCTTGAAGACTTCCCGACAGTTACGGAGGCTCAGGCTCTAGCCGTGCTTGAGCATGCCCGCGCCCTTTTGGACGCCGATGCGCCTGCTGCTTGACGAATGCGTCCCTAAGCGACTGGGGCGTCTTCTGGCGCCCCATGATGTCCAGACGGTGCAACAGGCCGGATGGAGTGGAATCAAGAATGGCGCCCTTCTCGCTCGGGCGGCCGAGTCGTTCGACGTCTTTGTGACCGTCGATCAGGGCATTCGCTATCAGCAGAATCTCGCAGGCCTCAGTATTTCCGTGATTGTCTTGGCGGCTCGAAGTAACAACATCGACGACTTGCAACCCCTGATTCCGAAGTTGCTGAGCGTCCTTGAAAGCGCAAAGCCTGGTAGCGTGATTCGCGTGACCGGTCGGGGACATAGTTAACAGAAGTCCGGGGACATGGTTTACACCTTGTCTTGACCGGTGATCCGCCCGGTCTTCCGGTCGATCCGTCCCAGGATCGTGTTGTAGTAGACGATGTTCCAGATCCCATCGTCGATCTCCTCCAGGCCGACATCCTCTCCCTTCAGTGCATTGGAGAGGAAGTACTGCCCGGATTGGAGACGGAACGCGCCGCAGGCGCTGATCCGTCTGATCTCGAAGTGACCAGGATACTCGGGTCGCCGGAGGCGACCCGAGTACTCTTTCGTCGACGGCTTCCAGCGATCCGCCGGCCGGTCATCGCCGAGGGCTTCGTGTGGCCGCTCATGGTTGTAGCGGTCCCGGAACTTGTCGAGGAGCTTCTGCTGCCTCGGCATGTCTTCGGCCGGCGGGCGCGTCGCTTCGCGCTTCAGGTCCTTGTGCATCCGCTCGTGCTGCCCGTTCTCTTGTGGGCTCGAGGGACGGATGCGCTGATGGACGATCCCGAGCTTCATCCACCAGACGTTGAGCTCGCAGAGCCCTGCGATCCCAAGCGAAGCGAACGGTGCGCCGTTGTCGGTGCGGATCGCGTCGGGGAGTCCGCACTCCTCAAACAGGCGTCTGAAGGCCGGTTTCGCCCCTTCCGTGCGAACCGAGGGAAGTCCCTTGCAGAGCAGGAGCATGCGGCTGTAGTGGTCCGTGACGGTCAGCGGGTAGCAGTACTCGCCGTTCTTCATCTTGAACTGACCCTTGAAGTCGGCGGGCCAGACCTGGTTGGGGGCCGTCGTCTGGACGCGAACCGATCCGGGGTGTTCCCAGGCCCGGCGGCGTCGCTGCTTGCGGAGCAGGCCATGCTCTTCGAGTAGAACGTTGACCGTGCTTCGGGCCGGGACCGGCCAGTCCGGGTGTCGGGTCGCCAGCATCCGGCGCAGCTTGGTGGCGCCCCAGCCGTACTCGACCCGAAGCTGCAGGAGCGCCTGCTCGATGTGCTCGGGGGTCCGGTTCGGGTGGTGCTCCGGGGCTCGAGAGCGGTCCTTGACGCCCTCCTGGGCGTCGTGCTCGATCCGAACGATCCACTTGTAACCGGTGGGCCGGGAGACTTGATACCGCCTACAGAGCTCGCTCATCGACCACTGGCCGCTTGCGTAGTCGCGATAGAACGCTTGGCGCTGCTTCGTCGGGTTCGTTTCCATCCAGGGCATCTCCTGGGTGTAAACGATGTGCCCGGACTTCTGTAAAGGATGTGCCCGGACCGGACC
>CAYZKI010000479.1:0-1837 GCA_964478745.1 uncultured Bacteriovoracaceae bacterium | reverse complement strand
TTCTCGATCTCCTGGACCTGCGCATACGCCTGATCGAGGAATTCCTTCTTCTCAGGCGGCATGAGCATGTCGTTCACGGAGATCGAGATGCCGGCTCTCATGGCTTCGCGGAAACCCGTCTGCATGAGGTGGTCGGCCAGGAGCACCGTCTTCTTGTTGCCCGTGAGGCGGTAACAAGTGTCGATCAGCTCGGCGAGGTCTTTCTTGCCCAAGACCTTGTTGTAGGCCTGGAACGGGATCTCTTCCGGCACGATCTGCGAGAGCAGAGCGCGGCCAGCCGTCGTTTCGACGACCTTGCCGTTGATCCGGCAGCGGATCTTCGCCTGGAGTGCGACGACGCCGGCATCGTAAGCGAACTGGACTTCCGTCGGGTTCGCGAAAAGCTTGCCTTCGCCCTTCGCGAACGGACGCTCGCGGGTCATGTAGTACAGACCCAGGACGATGTCCTGCGAAGGAACGATGATCGGCTTGCCGTGCGCAGGCGACAGGATGTTGTTCGTGGACATCATCAGCACGCGCGCTTCGATCTGAGCTTCGATCGAAAGCGGGACGTGGACGGCCATCTGGTCACCGTCGAAGTCGGCGTTGAACGCCGCGCAAACGAGCGGGTGGAGCTGAATGGCCTTGCCTTCGATGAGCACCGGCTCAAACGCCTGGATGCCCAGGCGGTGGAGGGTCGGTGCGCGGTTCAGGAGCACCGGGTGTTCCTTGACCACTTCCTCGAGGATGTCCCAGACTTCCTGACGCTGCTTCTCGACCATCTTCTTCGCGGACTTGATGGTCGTGACGTAGCCGTACTCGGAGAGCTTGTTGTAGATGAACGGCTTGAACAGCTCGAGCGCCATGACCTTGGGCAAGCCGCACTGGTGCAGCTTGAGCTCAGGGCCGACGACGATGACCGAACGGCCGGAGTAGTCGACGCGCTTACCGAGCAGGTTCTGACGGAAGCGGCCCTGCTTGCCCTTGAGCATGTCGGAGAGCGAGCGGAGCGGACGCTTGTTCGGGCCCGTGAAGGTCTTGCCGCGGCGGCCGTTGTCGAAGAGAGCATCGACCGCTTCTTGAAGCATGCGCTTCTCGTTGCGGATGATGATCTCCGGAGCATTGAGCTCCATGAGACGGCGCAGACGGTTGTTACGGTTGATCACGCGGCGATACAGGTCGTTGAGATCCGAGGTCGCGAAGCGGCCGCCGTCGAGCGGAACGAGCGGGCGAAGCTCCGGCGGAATGACCGGGATCACTTCGAGCATCATCCATTCGGGCTTGTTGGTCTTCGAGACCTTGAAGGCCTCGACCACTTTAAGACGCTTCGAAAGCTTCGTGCGCTGAGCTTCAGACGTCGTCTGCTTGAGCTCGCGGCGAAGGGTGCGCGACGCCATTTCGATGTCGACCTTCTTGAGCATGTCGCGGATGGCTTCGCCACCCATGACCGCCGTGAAGGACAGGCCTTCACGAACGAGCTGCGCGTACTTCTCTTCGGAAACGACCGAGTTTTCTTCCAGGCCGCTGTTGCCGACATCGAGTACGACGTAGGCTTCGCAGTAAAGAACCTTCTCGAGATCCTTGAGGGTGATGTCGAGCAGGGCGCCGATACGCGAAGGCAGCGAGCGCAGGAACCAGATATGGGCGACCGGCGTAGCGAGCTCGATGTGACCGAGACGCTCACGGCGGACCTTGGACTGGATGACCTCGACACCGCACTTTTCGCAAACGACCCCGCGGTGCTTCATGCGCTTGTACTTGCCGCAGTTGCACTCGTAATCCTTCACGGGACCGAAAATCTTGGCGCAGAAGAGACCGTCACGCTCAGGCTTGAACGTGCGGTAGTTGATCGTTTCCG
>CAYZKI010000478.1:0-1843 GCA_964478745.1 uncultured Bacteriovoracaceae bacterium | reverse complement strand
CGTCAGATGTGTATAAGAGACAGACGATAGGTCGTCCCGCGCGGGATGACCAGGTAGTCCCCCTTCCGGTACTCGAGATCGCCGTAGTCGGTCTCGAGCGTGCCCTTGCCCGCGTGGACGAAGCGAACTTCGTCCCCGTCGGCATTTCGCGCGAAGATGCTCATTGCACCCGTGAGTTTCGCAATGCCGAGCTTCACGTCGTCGTTCTCGAGGAACACCTGGGGCTCGGCCTGCTCGAAACCCGCCAGCTTCGAGGCATAGTACGCGTGCGGCTTCAGCGGCCCCTCGATGCGAAGCCATCCGGTCGGCGGATGCCGGTGATAGAGATGGCTGACCCGCCCGAAAAAGCCCTGGCGGCCGTGCTCTTCCTCGTAAGTTCCCTCCGGCGTGTCGACATGAGGTTGCGCGGAGTAGCTTCCCTGGGCCCAGCCGAAGGCGGACGGAAGGTTCGGACGATCTTTGGCCATACGCATGAAACCTTTCGAATGACTATTCCAGAAACTTCTACTGAATCGGAATACCGATTGCAACGAGCGGCCGAGTCTTAGGGCGGAGTTTCGCCCCGATCGCTTCTCAATCATTTTGACCAAGGAGGTCACGACAATGGCCAATTCGATCCACGGGGACAGCAACAAGGAATCCATGAACGGCATCCACAGCACGGGCATCCAGGATGAGTCCATTTCCAGCTCGTCCCGCTTCAACTCGTCGGAGTTCAGCGAGCGCGCTCGCGACGCGTTCGACGAGGCGAGCGAAATGGCGACCGAGTTCTACAATCGCGCAAGCCACTGGCTCGAAGGCAACTACGGCAAGGCCGTCGGAGCCGTCGCGGTCCTCGCCGCGGTCGGGTTCCTGGGATTCTACCTGGGCAAGAGCTCGCGCGTTCACATGCCCGAGCTTCGCGATCTCTGAGCGAAATCGACAAGGGAACCGTGACGTGAACCCGCCAGGCCAATCCGCATCGACGAACGACGAAGCATCCTCGAGGTTCACGCCTCTCCTGGCCCGGGTCCGCTCTCTCGAGCACCCGGGCCCTTATCTTTCCGAAGCGAAGGACGCGCTCATGCGGATCATCGCCCTCGAGAAGGAAATTCTCTTCAACGAAGCCGAAGAGCGCCTGCAGCGCCAGGCCCGGCGCGTCGTCTACACGATGGCGGCGGTATTCGCGGCGCTGCTCGCGGCGAACAACGTGGTTTTCTGGATCATCTGGGAACTTCGGACCTCCTGACGAACTGGAGACTCATCCGTGCCAATGAGACTAAGACTGGTGAACCCGCCGGCAGCCAAGAAAAGCAGGAAGCGCCTGGAGCTCGAAAGAAGCCTGAACAGCGAGGTGGCGCGCTTCAACGACGCGGCTTCGCAAGCGACCCGGGTGGTCCGCGACAACCTGGCGCTCAGCCGATGGATCCGCGAGTATCCCCTCGAATCGACGCTCCTGGCGATCGCGAGCACCGTGATCCTCCTCCAGACCCTCGAGAAGCGCGAGATCCGCCGCGGCTCGCTTCGCGCCTGAGCGGGAATCCCCCGGGTTGCAAACGCGCGCGGAAGCGAGGAATATCGCCAGCATGAACGCGCTTCCCGAGTCCCTGGCCGGCGAGGACCCTACCGGCATCCACGAAGGCATCCCGATCGCCCAGTTCGAGATCGGCGCCATGCACAACTTCGTCTACCTCGTCATCGACTGGAATGCGCGCATGGCTTCGGTCGTCGACCCGCAGTCGAACGTCAAGCCCGTCGTCGAGGCGCTGGACCGGCATGGCCTCGAGCTCGCGTCGATCCTGCTCACCCACACGCACTTCGACCACATCGCCGGATTTCCGGAGTTCGCTCACCGCTACAAGGG
>CAYZKI010000477.1:0-1853 GCA_964478745.1 uncultured Bacteriovoracaceae bacterium | reverse complement strand
GCATCGCGTGAAGGGGATCGACACCTTCATGTGGGGCGTGAACAGCCTGGCCGCGTGCTGCCGTTACGAAGGCTTCTCGGTGATCAAGGGCGACGCCCGCAACGAGGAGGTCCTCAAGGACGCGTTGAAGGAAGTCGACGTCATCATCCCGCTCGCGGCCCTGGTCGGCGCGCCCCTGTGCAAGCAGGACCCGATCGGCGCGACGTCGATCAACCGCGACGCGATCCTTTCGATCGTGAAGCTCGCGAGCAAGAACCAGTGGATCCTCTATCCGAACACGAACAGCGGCTACGGCATCGGCGAGAGCGGGAAGTTCTGCACCGAGGAGTCGCCGCTGAACCCGATCTCGCTCTACGGCACGTCGAAGTGCGAGGCGGAGAACGCGGTGCTTTCCCGCGGCAACGCGATCGCCTTCCGCCTGGCCACGGTATTCGGCGTCGCTCCCCGCATGCGCATGGACCTGCTGGTCAACGACTTCGTCTACCGCGCCATCAACGACCGCGCCGTCGTGCTCTTCGAGAGCCACTTCAAGCGCAACTACATCCACAACCGCGACGTGACCAAGGCCTTCATCCACGGCATTGCGAACTTCGACAGGATGAAGGACCAGGCCTATAATCTGGGCCTTTCCGAGGCGAACCTCTCGAAGTTCGAGCTCTGCCAGAAGATCCAGGAGCACGTTCCCGGCTTCGTCTTCTTCGAGTCGAAGATCGGCGAGGACCCCGACAAGCGCGACTACATCGTCTCGAACGAGAAGCTCGAGCGCGCGGGTTGGAAGCCGGATTGGTCCCTGGATCGCGGCATCGTGGAGCTGAAGAAGCAGTACACGATGATCAAGAACGTCCAGTACGCGAATTTTTGAGCCAGGGCGGTAACTAGTGACGGAAGTCGAAACGACGGTGGAGAAGCGTGCGGCCGTGCCGGGGGGCGCGGCGCGCGCTCTGGTACGTGAGGACCTGGGCCCGCCGTTGCGCGTGCTGATCGCGGACTTCGATCTGTTCTCCGAAGTCGGGGGCGGGCAAACCTTCTACCGATCCTTGGTCGAGAATCATCCGAAGACCCGGTTTTTCTACTTATCCCGCAAGGACGTCGATCGCTCGAAGTTGCCTTCGAACGTCACGCCGATTCCGTATCGGATCTTCTATCACGCGGGTTCCTTCGGCGTCCTGACGCATACGGGGAAGGTCGTCCATACCGCCGTCGAGGCGATGAATATCGCGGCATCGGTCGCGGGTCGCGCTTTCGACGTGGTGGACTTCCCGGACTATCAGATCTACGGAACATTCCTCCGTCCCGCTTTCGAGTTTCACAAAGTGCAGGCGGGCCGCTTCGCGCTCTCGATGCATGGCGTGATGTCGACGACCATTGAGCGGAATTGGGAAGGCGATCAGTATCCGAAGGCCGAGATCGCGGCCCTCCAGGCGCTCGAGAAGCTTCAATACCAGGCCTCGGATATCCGATATGGCATCAGCACGCGCTACATCGAGGAGTGGAACGCGATCGCCGGATTGAAAGCGCACGAATACGACCCGCTTCGCGTGGTGCGCCTGGAGCGACCCTCCGCGAATCCTCCGATTTCCGCCACGGTTCGCCCGCGTTACGTGTTCATCGGCCGAACGGAGAAGCGCAAGGGCCCGGACCTCGCGATTGACCTGGTATCCGCTCTCCCCGATGACTTGAGAGGACCTCTTTACGTCATCGGTCCGGACAGCCCTTCGCACACGGGCGTCTCGTCGTGGCACTTCCTCCGGAGCTACGCCGCGCTTCGGAACGTCGAACTGATCTTCACGGGAACGAAATCCCCGGCTGAGCTCAAGGAATTCCTGAGCGAACCCTGCGTCGTCCTGCTTCCC
>CAYZKI010000476.1:0-1853 GCA_964478745.1 uncultured Bacteriovoracaceae bacterium | reverse complement strand
GTCATGTTGTGCTGGACGCGGTAGCCTTCGAACACACGGATGCTGCCGTCATCGAGGCGGATCGGCACGCTGACGATGAGAGCGCGCTTCGGGACCTTCAGGCGCGCGAGGACGTTGGGATCCAACTTCATGATGCGCGCGGCTTCCGACAACTCAGTGACCGCATTCCGGTACAGGTCACTGGTATCCCAAAGGTGCGAGCTCAAGCTGCCTTCATGATCATGCATACGGTGCTCTCCGTTAGATAGGCCTGACATTACTCGGTTTTCCGGGTGAATCAAGGACTCTGACCATGCTAGCCTGAGGGGGATGGCCAAGAAAAAGCTGCGGGTTGCGGTCGTTTACGGAGGACGGTCGGGCGAGCATGAGATCTCCTTGAGGTCCGCCGCGTCAGTCATCCGGAACCTCGATGTCGAGAAGTACGAGATCATTCCGATCGGGATCGACAAGCAGGGCAAGTGGCTCCTGAACGACATCTCCCTGATCGAGAAGAGCAACTCGACGATTCCGGTCCACCTGCGTTCGGCAGAGCCGGTCATTCTGCCTGCCAATCCCGAGGCTTCCACGACCGGGCTCGTGCGCCTGGGGCCTTCCGGCGCGGTTTCCGGTTCCCGCGGGTTCGACGTGGTCTTCCCGGTCATGCACGGCACTAATTCGGAGGATGGTACGATCCAGGGCCTGTTCGAGCTCGCCGACATCCCCTATGTCGGATGCGGAGTGCTTGCCTCGGCCGTAGGGATGGACAAGGAGATGGCGAAGCGCCTGGCTCGTGACGCAGGCCTGCCCATCGTGCCGTATATCGCCTTGAAAGCGGATCGCTGGGAGAAGGAAAGGGCCACCCTTGCCAAGCGCGTCGGTGACGAGCTGGGTTACCCCTGTTTCGTGAAGCCCTCGAACGCAGGCTCGAGCGTCGGCGTTCACAAGGTGAAAACGCCGCAGGACCTGATCGCCGCCCTGGTCGACGCCTTCCTCTACGACACCAAGGTCCTCATCGAGAAGGCGATCAGCGCTCGGGAGATCGAGGTCGCCGCTCTCGAGAACGAGGTTCCGGGCGGGGACGTCCTGGTTTCCATCCCGGGCGAGATCAACCCGACGCATGAGTTCTATTCCTACGAGGCCAAGTACCTCGACGAGAACGGAGCCGAGCTCCTGATCCCCGCCAAGCTTTCAGAAGCGCAGACGAAGGAAGCGCAGCGGATCGGCCGCGCCGCGTTCGCCGCGCTCGAATGCGAAGGCATGGCCCGCGTCGACATGTTCCTGGACCGCAACGACGGCAAGTTCTACTTCAACGAGGTGAACACCATCCCGGGCTTCACCTCGATCAGCATGTACCCGAAGATGTGGGAAGCCTCGGGCGTCCCCTACTCCGAGCTGCTCGACCGCCTGATCCGGCTCGCGATGCTCCGCCACGAGCGGAAGCGGAAGCTGGTCCGCGACTTTCACGGGGGCTGATGCCGCAGCTATCGCGAAGGCAGGAGAGGGATCCCCAGCGGAACCCGCTCTACTCCCGTCGCGACGTAATCGTAAGTCGGCACGAACTTCATTTCCGGCGAGAAAACGAGCAGGTCGACTCCGTCCACACGGACTTCCAGCATGAACGGGCTGAGAAGCGCCATCCGGTTCCGGGTGCCATCCGAAGTCGTAGGCCAAGGGGTCGACGCGATCGCGGCATTCTCGCGCTTCAGCTCGTCGACCTTCGCCGCGACGGGCGGAGAGCTCCTTCTGCCCGGGTCGACCGGATAAGCGATGTCGATATCGGACGAGGGCCCGGCGAGCCCATTCGGCCGGCTCCCATAGAGGATGATCTTTTCGTCGCCGGCGAGCCGGGTCCGCATATCTCGGGCCAGCTGGAG
>CAYZKI010000475.1:0-1854 GCA_964478745.1 uncultured Bacteriovoracaceae bacterium | reverse complement strand
TGTCGCCAACGCCCCCGCAACGGAGAGGCGTTGACCCAGGGGCTTCTGCGCTGCAAGCGCTGCGCGGTCAGCTTGAGCGTCCAGTACGCCCGTAGTGGCGAGCCGAGGTTCCACTGCCAGAAGAAGCAGACCACATACGGGACCAGGCGGTGCATGGAGTTCGGCGGTCACTTCGTCGACGCCGCGGTGGAGCGGCTCTTCCTCAAGGCGGTCGGCACGCCGTCCGCCGACGCCTTGCGCGCGGAGCTCGAGAAGTCACGGACGGCGGAGAGATCGCACGCCACGTACGTCCAGCGTGAGATCCGACGGCTCCGCGACGCCGAGGCGACTGCTTCGGATCGTTATCACGCGTGCGACCCAAAGAACCGAACTGTCGCGGCCGTGCTGGAGACGGAATGGAACGATGCCATGCTCGCGCGAGTGAAGTTCGAGCAGAGCGTCGCCAACGAGTTGCCCGCTTCAAAATCGCTCGTGACTCCGGGGGAGCTCGATGAGTTGCAGGCGCTGGCCGCGAACGTACCCGAGATATGGAAGCACCCGACAGTCACGAACGCGGACCGCAAGAACCTGCTGCGTTGTCTGATCGAGCGTATTGAGGTGGACCGCACGGACGACACGATCGAGGCCGCGATCCATTGGCGCTCGGGCGAAGTGGAACCGTTCACTGTGTGGTTACGCTCGGGCATGCATCGCCTCATCCGGGAGCGCCACGACGAGGGCATGACCGTGCCGGAGATCCACGCCTGGCTGGCAGCGGGACACCCGATCACGGGGCAGACGTGGCCGCTGACGCGGACCCGGATCTACGGCGTCCTGAAGAAGTGGGGACTCAAGCCGCACCCACCGAAACGGAAGAGACGGTCATGAGCGGCCGAGAATCAGCCGAGCAGTTCTTGACCATCCAGGAAGCGGCCGATCTCGCGCGTGTATCGCCGAAGAGGCTGCGCAATCTGATGGCGAGCCGGGTGCTCGTGGAGGGGGTGCACTTCAACCGCCCGCCCGGCCTCGGACCCAGATTCAAACTCCGCGCCCTCGTCGCGTGGCTCGATCCGCCAGCCAGTGCTACGGACGACGCGATCCCGATGGCCCGCGGCAATCGCGGGTCAGGACGAGGAGCCTGAACGAAGCGACCATGGGCTGCACCGTCAGAAACAACCGGCACGGCTACCTCGCTTTTCGCCTCTACTGGGAGGGGAACGAGAGCCACGAGGGCACGAAGCTCAAGGACACGCCGGAGAACCGCGCCAAGGTCGAGGCGCGCGCGCACGTCATCGACCAGGAGATGCGCGACGGGGCGTTCGACTACCTGCGGTGGTTTCCTGAAGGGAATCTTGCCTCCCGCTTCCGGCCGCAGACCTCGCCAACTGAAAAGAAGCGGATCACGGTGCGCGGCTTCTTCCGGACCTGGGGCAAGCCCGATGACGACAAGGTGGGCGAGACGGCGGCTCGCGACAAGCAGACGAGGCTGGTGAGCCTGAAGTGGGCGCTCAACCGGGCATCGACGCTCAAGACCCATGTGCTGCCGGCGTTCGGCTCGCTTCGCCTGGACGAGATTACGCCGGTGCACCTCGCCGACCTGCAGCGCCGAATGCTCAGGGCCGGCAAGAAGCCCGCGACCATCGATTCCGCTATCCACAGCGCCCTACGCGCCCTTCTGCGCGACGCAGAGACCGCCGGCTACGCGATCCCAGATCTCGCCGAACTCTACAGCCGCGACGTCGTTCGACGGCTCGATCGACGCGGAGAGGGCTCCGATCGGGCGGCCTTCACCGAGGACGAGCGCGACCTCATCCTGAAGGGGTTTCTGGAGCAGCGCCGACACTACCACGCCTTCGTGATGCACCAGTTCTGGAC
>CAYZKI010000474.1:0-1859 GCA_964478745.1 uncultured Bacteriovoracaceae bacterium | reverse complement strand
CACGATCAAGGACGCCGACCGGATCGTCGTCCTCAAGGACGGGCGGATCATGCATCAGGGCACGCATCGCGAGCTGATCCGTGCCCGCGGTGGCATCTACTTCAAGTTCTACGAGCAGCAGCAGCTCAAAGCCGAGCTCGAGCGCTACGTCGAGCATCTGACCGCGACGGAGGGCCACCACCCATGAGCGCCCACGGATTGGAAGCGTACCTCGACGTCGAGGAGCGTGATTCCCAGAACAGGAAGATCGGCAGGAACACCGTCCGAAAGCTGCTGGCGTACGTGTTGAGGCATCCCGGCCCCTTGTTCGGCGGGACGTTCCTTCTCCTCGCGGGAACCGCGGCCACGCTCGCCGAGCCCAGGCTCTTCGGCTACGCGATCGACGAAGCGATCATCCCTAAGGATTGGGAGCTTCTGAAGAGGATCGTCATCTTCTTCCTCCTGGTCACGGCGATCCGGGTCGCTTCGGTCATCGGCGCGGGCTATCTCTTCGTGATGCTCGGCCAGAAGGTCGGGCAGGACCTCAGGCTCGCGCTCTTCTCCCACCTGCAGCGGCTTCCCACGCCGGTCTATGACAGGAACCCCGCCGGCAGGCTCCTCACGCGCGTGACGAACGACGTCGCCGCGCTGGACGAGATGTTCTCGTCGGGCATCGTGACGCTCGTCACTAACATCCTGTCCGTCGTGGGGATCCTGATCTGGCTTCTGGTGCTGGATCTCAAGCTCGGCCTGATCTCGGCGAGCGTGTTTCCCGTGCTGATCTGGCTCTCGGCTTATTTCAGCGGGAAGCTCGCGATCGCTTACCGGGAGGCGCGCAGCAAGCTTTCGGCACTGAACGCCTTCCTCGCCGAGAACATCCTCGGAATGAAGGTCGTGCACCTTTTCAACCGGCAGGGCGTCCACCTCGACCGCTTCGACCGAGTGAACCAGTGGTACGCGGACGCGCAGGTGCAGACCATCCGGATCTTCGCTCTCTTCAACCCGATGATCACGATCGCCTCGGGCCTGTCGGTCGGCCTGGTGATCGCTTTCGGCGGCGTCACGGCCCTCGAGGGCGGCATCAAGATCGGCGTGCTCGTCGCGTACTTCGCGTACGTCCTGACGCTGTTCCAGCCGCTTCGCGAGATCGCCGACAAGTGGAGCACCTTCCTGTCGGGCATGGCCTCGGCCGAGCGCATCTTCTCCATCCTGAGCTGGCCCGTGGAGCTCGACTCGCGCGAGGTGGAAGCGGCGCCGAAGCCGATCGAGGGCCTGAAGGGCGACATTCGCTTCGAGAACGTGTGGTTCGCGTACGACGGGGCGCCAGGTAGCGAGCATTGGGTGCTCAGGGACTTCAGTCTCGAGCTCAAGGCGGGGATGCGGCTCGGAGTGGTGGGGCACACGGGCGCGGGGAAGACGACGCTCATCAGCCTGCTGATGCGCTTCTATGAGCCGCAGCGGGGGAGGATTCTGCTCGACGGGCGGGACCTCCGCGAGTACGACCGGCGGGCGCTGCGGGCGTCGATCGGGATCATCCAGCAGGATGCGTTCCTTTTCTCGGGAACGCTCGACGAGAACATCAATCTCTGGCGCGAGTCGTCGCCGGGCGTTTCCGCGCCGATTCCGGCTGACGCGCTCGCGACGCTCGATGCGCTCGGGCTCGACGAGAGCTGGCGCAGGCGTGAGCTGCAGGAGCGCGGGTCGAACGTGTCGGTGGGCGAGAAGCAGGTCATCGCGTTCGCGCGGGCGCTCTCGGCCGAGCCGCGCGTGTGGATCCTCGATGAGGCCACTGCCAACATGGATTCGCGCACCGAGGAGGTGCTCGAGCAGAGCCTGGCGCGCGCCTCGAAGGGCCGGACCTCGATCCTGATCGCGCATCG
>CAYZKI010000473.1:0-1863 GCA_964478745.1 uncultured Bacteriovoracaceae bacterium | reverse complement strand
TCAATCTGCAGAACGCGGCCGACCTCGCGGCCTACGCGGGCGCCGCCACCCAGGCCCGGCAGCTCAACCAGATCGGCTACTTGAACTACGAGATGCGCCGGCAGTACAAGAAGTTCCTCTTCCGCTATTACGTGATGGGAGGCCAGGCGGAGCAGACGCATCCTCAGACCCCCGGCGCGCCCAACCAGCCCCGGATCTGGAGCCCGAAGCCTCCGGGCACGCCGACCGTCAGGAACTTCAACCCGAACTACCTCGTTCCTCACGTCTGCATCGTCTTCAACGCCCAGGGCGACAACTACTGCCAGAACCCCCTGAACCCCTCGGTCCAGGGCCTCGACCTGAACATCCGAGGGGACGCAATCACGGCCGCCCTCGTGGAGCAGCTGAACAGCATCGAGCGCGTGCGCTCGCAGAACTGCGCGAAGATCGCCGACATGAACTTCAAGACGCTCTCGCTGTGGCTCTTCAACGCGGACCCCGCCGTCGAGGACCTCATCAACCCGGCGAACGTCCGGGACCCGAAGGCACGCGAGGCGTTCACGCTGATGCGCGGCCTCGCCCAGGGCGTCGGGCTCGTCCCGCGCGAGCTGCTGCTGCTCCAGCGGATCAAGACGCTCGCCGACTACGTCAACGCCCCGGCCCAGAGCGGGGTGAACCTCGGCAAGGCGGGCGAGCTCAGCGGCGCGCCCGATCCGGTCCGCAACGAGCGCACGCTCCAGGCCTTCTTCTCGGCCTACTACACCCTGGGTAACCACACTTTCAGCGACGGCTCGCTCACGATGGAAGAGCTGCTTCCGCCCGCCGGCGACAAGGCGAACCTGATCAGGCTCGAGGAGACGCAGGTGGCCTTCCAGGTCTACGCGGCCACTTATGACGAGGATCCGAACGAGCCGCCGACCTCGTCCGGCGGAAAGGACTGTTACCTCAAGCTCACGCCGATTTTCGTGGAAGGGCTCCCGGTCGCGGTCTCGAAAGACCCGAAGGTCCTGACCTACTACGCGATCCGACTGCGGGCGCGGGCGAAGATCCTGTTCTCGCCCTTCGGCGACGTCGAGCTCAAGGCTTACGCGGCGGCGCAGCCCTTCGGAAGCCGCATCGGGCCTCCGAGGTCGCTGATCAGCGAGGGCTTCACCCATCCGATCCGGCCCCCGAGCGCGCGGAACATCACGGGCAACGAGGCCATCGCCACCTCGATCTTCACCTCTCTCACCGGCGTACCGAACCTTCCCGTCCTGGCCGAGGATCCGAGCTCGCTCCGTCCCGGGATCGGCTGGGACTCCACGCTCGTGATCGGCTCGATGTACCAGAAGTACGCGCCCGAGGGTCAGACCAACCTCCCCCCGCGAATCGGCCCCTCGGAGCTCGGCCGCGCGTACCAGGCCGCGATGGTTCCGAACCCGTGGGAGACTCAGTACTACAACATTCCCACGGACCTCGGGGACGACCCCTTTATCCGGCTCTTTGACCAGCGCGGCAACATGTCCTTCTGGGCGCCGGTTTTCACCGCCGACCAGGTCGCCCGCGGCCGTGACCTGCTCCGGGCCGAGATCGACCGGATCTTCGACATCGGCCGCGTTCCTCCCAGCCGCCTCAACCCCACCGCGATCAACGGCATCCGCCTGATGAAGGACATCACGCTGAACGGCCTGACGAAGTACATGGACCTGCTGGCTACCGGGAACGGGGAAAACAACGAGGGAATGAACATCGTTCGCATCACGGATCCCTTCACGACCCAGCCCGATCCCGCCACCGGAAGCGGCTCAGGCCAGAAGATCAGCCTGGATGCCCGAGTCATGGTCCAGACCGCCACCCAGGCGAAAACCTCGTGGAACGCCGTGAACGACGGCGACTACCGGGAAG
>CAYZKI010000472.1:0-1892 GCA_964478745.1 uncultured Bacteriovoracaceae bacterium | reverse complement strand
GGTATCGACGGCGCCGTGCTTCTCGTGGACGAAGAGCTGCCACTCGAGCGCCGCGCGGCTCTTGCCCGAGCCCAGGATGTAGGAGTTCTTGATCCACTGGTTTCCGGCGGTACCCAGAAGATTCTCGTAGCGGGGGCGATTGGGGTCGAGCGGCGGGTTGGAGGGGTTGAAGGAGACGTGGCACGAGGCGCATGCGACGCCGACATGGAAGGGAGGCTCGATCGAGGCGTCGTCAGGGCGCTCTTCCATCGACTTCCAGCCTTCCCAGGCCCGGGCGTCGAAGCGCGGGTTGGGGAATTTGCGGAAGCCGACCGCGCCCGCCGACGTTCCGAACGCGAGGCCGCAAGGGCTCTCGCGGTCCGTGCGGTCGTCCGGATCGACGAAGTCGCACGCGGGATCGCGGTAGCCCTGCTTGCCGACGTATTTCAGCAGGTCGTCGTCGCCCGGGCACCAGTCGAAGCCGAAGGTCTCGTCGAGGCTCTTCGCGGGGCAGCCCTCAGTTCCCGGCGTGCAGCACTCGGGGTCGTTGATGAAGCCCCAGTTGTTCCACCGGACGTGGCGTTCGTCGCTGCGCAGGAAGCGGTTCCACAGGATCGAGCTCCCGATCACTCTCTGGGCGAAGGAGTAGGTGTGGAAGCGGCCGTTCCCGCCGGTCGCCTTGTACCAGATCTCGCGGCCGGCTCTTTCCTCCGGCGTGAGCGACTCGACTTCTCCTTCATAACCACCGCCCGGATAGGTCTCGGCCGAGCCGGAGGAGCTCCAGAGAGCCCCGCCCGCGATGATTGCCGATGCCAGCCCACAAGCGATCCATGCCTGTACCTGCCGAATTTGGAACATGCATCGATTATCCAGAGGTCTGGCCGAAGACGGAACGAGAAAAAGAGCGTCAGCGCATTGGCAAGCGGCGAGCCGGTCAGCTCAGCTTGCGTCCCTGCTTCTGGCAAAGGTCAAGCAAGCGGTCGAAATGGTACATCCCGGTCGAGTGGCGGTCGGTCCAGCTGACTTGAAGCGCGTACTTGCCGACCACCTGCGCGCCCGTCGGGCGGATGCCGGGATCGATCGAGGTGCGCTGAATGGTTCTCTGCCCGGTGTGCTCGTCCACGCAGTTGGCGCATGGGCAGTGATAGCGGAGCTCGACGAAGCTCAAGGCGTACTGCTCGCCGGAATTCCAGGCGATGAGCATCTCGGTTTCACTCTGCTTGTCGATCCTGGTCGGGATGGCGGGGGTGGTCATGTCCTTCACCCCTAACAGGTCGGGAACCTTCTTTGCAACCCGACTTGGGTCATTGGAGAACCTGTGAGAAGCCTTGAGGTATGCGGCATCGGGAAAGAAGGTCGGGTCAGAGCGCGGTTCTCATCGGATTGATCCTGCTCGCGTCGGCTTGCGGGAAGGAAAAGGCGCCCATTCCGGTGCCCGTGCCCACGGAGTCGCCCGGCGAGGTCCTCTGGACGCGGGTCGAGGCCTACCGGAAATGCGTTCCCCCGAGGAGCTGCGGCTCGGAAGGGAATTTCCGTGTCGAGCCCAGCGGCCGCTACTTCACGGAACGGGGTGAAGGAAAGATCTCCGGCGAGGAGCTCGACGAGGTTTCCGTCCTCGCGCGGGACGTGGCCCTTCAGCCCCAGGTCGGCGAGCCCGAGTGCCGGATCGTTTTCTCCATCCCGGAGCTGAAGGAGGAGAGCTTCGCGCTCGAGCGAAGCTCGGGAGAGCGGCTGATCTTCAAGTCGTTCAACTCGGGCGATGCGCGGCTCTGCTATCGCGGAAGCCGGGAAAAGGCGGACGCGCTCGCTTCCGTCCTGACGATCCTGCGGACGAAGTACGGGTCCGAGAACGACTGATCCCGGGCGCTAGGCCTTCTGCTCGTTCTTCCTGGCCTGGAGGATCAGGTACGCGG
>CAYZKI010000471.1:0-1894 GCA_964478745.1 uncultured Bacteriovoracaceae bacterium | reverse complement strand
AAACTCACCCTGCCCTGCGGGTCGAGCGTGGGGATGTGGGCCTGCTCGGTCTCACGGAAGCGCGAGACCCGCCGCGAGTCCCGCAGCGCGCTCACGTACGGCGCCCAGATCGCCTCCAGCGCTCCTTTGGTCTCGGAGCTCACGATGTCGTGCAGAATTACCTGGCCGAACTCGCTCTCGGCTTCGCGAAATGCCCTGAGCAGCTGGATCTCGGCGAGCGCCCGCTCCTTGCCTTGAAGCGGCACGTGGAGATCGGTTCCCTTGGCCGACAGCCTCACCTCGCCGAGCGGAACGCCGCTCCGGGCGGCGATGTACGACGCGCGGGTCATCGAGGAGCCCGTGCCCGCCTGCATCTTCTTCAGCCACACGGCGGCCTGTCGCGCAATGGCCGGAAACGCCGCTTCCTTCCTGAGCTTCGCGTAATCGTGGATCGGAAGCTCACGCATCAGCTCGGCGGGCGCGGTCGTCGTCGGGTACAGGACGAGCTCGTCGGATCGGGCGGCATCGGCTTTCCGGCCTGCCTCCGGATCGTAGATCTTCACCTTCCGGGCGCGCCCCGAGCGGTCCTGGGCCAGGTAGAGCGACACGAAGTAGCGCGCGTTCAGCTCGTCCGTGCCGAGGACTTCCCGGATCTTCTCGTACGCGCTCTTTCTCTCCGCCGCGTCACCTCGGAGAACCTTCTCCAGGGCTCGCGACAGGACTTCCGCGGGGTCGTGACTGAGTTCCTCTTTTTTCGTCTTCTGCATCTCGTGCATCTCGTGCGATTGCGCGCCCTGCGAGCTGCGTGCCGCTGGCATAAGGTGTGAAGTAGCACGCGACTGCGTATGACTCAAACAACATCGCTGGCCTGTGACCTGATCGTCCTTTCACATCTGCGTTGGGACTTCGTCTTCCAGCGCCCGCAGCATCTGCTCACCCGCTATGCCAAGCATTGCCGCGTATTTTATGTGGAAGAGCCCGTCCATGGCGAAGGCTACCCCCGCGTCGAGCTCCATAAGCGCCAGAACGGCGTGAACGTGATCGTTCCGCACATCCCGACCGGCCTCGACGATCGCCGGGCCGGTGAGCTCCTCAGGGGCCTGATGGACCAGCTGATCGAGCAGCACGCGCTCCGCGACTACATCCTCTGGTACTACACGCCGATGGCGCTCCCGTTCACCGAGCACCTGACCCCGCGCGCGGTCATCTACGATTGCACGGGCGAGCTCTCGATGTTCAAGGGCGCGAATCCTTCCCTGCTCGGCAACGAGGCTCGGCTGTTCAATGTCGCCGACGTCGTCTTCACCGCCGGCCACACCCTGTACGAGCACAAGCGCGACCGTCATCCGAACGTCCACCCGTTCCCGAGCAGCATCGACTTCGACCACTTCAGCCAGGCCAGGCTCAGCTCGCTGCCCGACCCGGAAGACCAAAGGCACCTGCCCGGTCCGCGGATCGGCTTCTTCGGCGTCATCGACGAGAGGATGAACCTCGAGCTCATCGACGGCCTGGCGCGCCTTCGCCCGGAGTGGCAGCTCGTGATCCTCGGGCCTGTCGCGAAGATCGGCCCCGAGGTCCTTCCCCGCCATCCCAACATTCACTACCTGGGACAGAAGTCCTACGCCGAGCTCCCCTCTTACATCGCCCACTGGGACGCGGCGATGCTCCCGTTCGCCTTGAACGAATCCACCCGGTTCATCAGCCCGACGAAGACCCCGGAGTACCTCGCCGCAGGGCGATGCGTCGTATCGACGTCGCTCCGGGACGTGATTCGCCCGTACGGCGAGCTGGGCCTGGTCTATATCGCGGACACGCCCGAGGCGTTCGCCGAGTCGCTCGAGTGGGCCATGAAGCAGGCCGCGGAGGACCCTCCAACAGTCTCAGCTTCTCTCACTGCAAAGCTAAAGCTTGGTCG
>CAYZKI010000470.1:0-1911 GCA_964478745.1 uncultured Bacteriovoracaceae bacterium | reverse complement strand
GGATCGAGGCGCTCCTCGGCATCGGGGTCCCTTCGCGGTGCATCGCGGTCAACGATTCCGCGTTCGACGCCGCCCTGCTCGAGCTTTCGCCCGACTTCGTCGTCTTCGACCGGTTCCTCACTGAAGAGCAGTTCGGCTGGCGCGTGCGGCGCGCGTGCCCGGCCGCGGTGCGGGTGCTCGATACGGTCGATCTCCATTTCCTCAGGAGGGCCCGCGCGCTCAGCCTGGCCGATCGCGACCTGGGGCTCGAGTCCGAGGACGCCCTGCGCGAGGTGAGCTCGATCCTGCGCTCGGACCTCACGCTTCTCATTTCCGGCTTCGAGGAGGAGCTGCTCCGCTCGCATTTCCAGATCCCGAGCGAAGCCCTCGCGCTCTATCGGTTCGCGTACCCGCGCGCCGAACGCGCGCAGGGCGCCCCCTCGCCTGCAGTCGATGAGCGACAGGGCTACGTGATGATCGGAAACTTCCGGCACCCGCCGAACGCGGACGCGACGAGATGGCTGAAATCGGAGCTCTGGCCCGCGATCAGGAAGCTCGATCCCGGCGCGCGCGTGGACGTTTACGGCGCCTATCCGTCACGCGAGATCACCTCGCTGACCGACGCCTCCCAGGGCTTTCATGTTCTCGGCCCCGCGTCCCGCCTCTTCGAGACGCTCGCGCGTTACCGGGTGAACCTCGCGCCTCTGCGTTTCGGGGCGGGCCTCAAGGGAAAGATCGCCGACGGATGGTTCGCGGGCCTGCCCGTGGTCACGACGCCTGTGGGCGCCGAGGGGATGCGGCTCCCGAACGGCGAGTTCGGCGGAATCGTCGCCGAGCGCGCGGACGAGTTCGCTGCGGCGGCCGTGCGGCTCCATCGGGACTCCGAGCTTCGGGCGCGCCTCGCGGAGACGGGAGCGCGGGCGCTGCAGGAGCTCTTCGACGAAACGCGCGAGAACGGGCGCCTGTTCGCGAGCCTCGACGCCGCCGAGCGCGAGCTCGAGAGGCGCCGCCAGACGAACTGGACCGGGCGCATGCTCTGGCATCACACTCTGCGCAGCACCGAGTATTTCTCGCGCTGGATCGAACTGAAGGAAAAGCACCGGACGGCAGCCGGGAACTTCAACAGCATAGGGCTCGTGCCCACTTCTATCTCTATCGAGGGGGAGACTCGACCCCGGCCACCGACCTGATACCTCGTTAACGAAAAGTCGAGGACGGTGTCAACCATATTAGTTTAGCCGTACGCTCGGTACTTCTGTTGCACCTGGGGTTTTCTATGAAAACACCCCACTTTAGATCTCTGCTTTCAACCGCTTTCGCGGTTCTCGCTTTCGCGATGGTTGGTTGCTCGTCTGCCGAAAAGGTGACGGACCCGGCGGCTCCCGAATTCGCGAAAGAGGGACCCACGATCCTGAACGTCTCTTCGCAGCCTGGCATCATCGAGCTGAATGAGAATTTCCGCTCCGATACTCCCGTCTACATCACGGCCGACATCAAGGACTTCAATCACGACGTCACGGACGTCCGCCTGAGGTTCCGCGACGTGCCGCTCGAGATCCCGATGGTGAGGATGGGTGGCACCACCTGGAGAGCCGAGCTCGGCGTCAATCAGCTGCAGCAGCTCGCCATCAGCGGCAAGACGGTCCGCTACTCAGCGGACGTTCTCGCATGGAACTCCGAGGGCGAAGGCGCCCAGACCGATCAACCGCTCACGCTCTCCGTGAGAGGACCTGACCTGGCCACTGGCGCAACAGGCTAACCGGTTGAGGGGAAAGAGCATTAAGCTCTTTCCCCTAACCATGCGGCCATGTACGATTGCGGGTAAATGCCCGCGTTGACCGCTTCCGCGCCGAACCCGGCACTCGTGCTGGGGGCCCTGATCGCCGTTCAGGTGCTGTTCGGCATTAACTATGTCGTTTCGAAGATCGTGGT
>CAYZKI010000469.1:0-1915 GCA_964478745.1 uncultured Bacteriovoracaceae bacterium | reverse complement strand
CGTACGGTCCTTGTACAGGTGGAAGGCTGGAAAGAAACCGTCTGAACTCCGGCACAGCGTCCGTCGACTCAACCCACCATCCGCGTGCGGAATCGCACGGGGCGAAACCGCTCGTCTCGAAACCGGCGACGTAGTGTCCCTGCACCTCGACCATCACCTCGCGGTTCGGTCCCAATGGGTCCCCACAGCCCAGAAGCATGAGGGTGATGCCCGCGCAGACGCACGGACAAAGTTTCACTGAACTGAGGACAATCGCGCCGATTCTCTTCATCATGCCTCACCTCGCGTGATTCGCTCGATTGCACCCGCGTTCTGATGCGGGCGCCCACTTGGCGGCAAGCGGAGCGTTCGCACCTACCTCTGAGGCTACTGCCGTGCCAATGTGATCGTAAAGCGGGCGCTCCCAGCCGCCTGATCCGCCACGGTCAGCGCATTGCCACTCACCGTCCACGTCAGGTCGCGAACAAACGTATCCGCCGCCTGCTGAAACTGCACAGCATTGCCCGTGCGCACGGCCGTGCCGGCCATGCTCTCCGTCAGGGCCGTCCCGCCCGTGACACTGGCCGGGAGGACGAGTGAACCGCTCGTCGCATTGTCCGTGCCGATCGTGATCGCCAGGGTGCCGCTTTGCGCGAGCACGTCGATTGCGGCCTGTCCGGATGGCGTGACACGGAAGGTGGTCGCGCGATAGCTCCCCGCCAGCATGTTCGTCTCCGTCGGCGTGTCGCTTCCGCAAGCGGAGAGGATGCCCGCAATAGCCAGCGTCATGGGAACGCGGCGAAACATGGACGGCAGTCGTGGCATGGCAGTTTCACGCGAATGGAGTACGTATTGCGGATCGCAGTGCACGATTCTCGCACCCAGTACTGTCGCACGCCGGGCAAAGTTCCGAGCGATCGAGCGCCGGCTTCTGCAGGGGCGTTTCAATCAGGGAGCCCGCCGAAGCCCCCCCGGCGCTCTTGACGCAGTCGGTCGCGGGCCTATACTCGAGCAACTCCGATCAGGTTTCCAATCCGGGAGTATGAAGACTGCAAGAAGTTCGGACTCGGGAAGTTCCCGGATTCGACTGCATTACCGCTTCAGTACCATGACCGGTTGACCGGGTACGGCACACTCCTCATGAAAGGGGCAAGAATGAGCAGGCGACATGCATTCCTGGTGGCACTGTGTGCGGGCCTGGCCGCGCCGCTTTGCGCACAGACGCCGGCGGCGACATCCCTGTTCACGGCGCGCATCCTCGACGCGCGCACCGAACAACCGATCGCTGAGGCGAGCATTCTGCTGCCCGGGCTCGAGCGCACCGCCAAGAGCGATGCGCGGGGCAACCTCCGTCTCACGCAATTGCCGGCCGGCAAGCACATCGCGCTCGTCCGCGCCGTCGGCTACGACTCACTGCTGTTTGCGATCGATATTGCGCAATCCGATACCGCCGAAGCGGATCTGATGCTCACGCCGATCGCGCAGCAACTCGGAACGGTGAAGGTCGAAGCCACTGTCGGGATGCGGGCCGCACGGATGGCGGAGTATGAGGAACGCAAGAAGATCGGGCTCGGGCGCTTCATGGACTCGACGGTGTTTCAGGAGTTTCCTGGCACCCCGTTGGCCGATGTACTCGACAGACGGCTACCCGGCCCGAGATTCCGCGGCACTCGGTGCCTAATTCTTGATGGCATACCGGTGGTAGGATCCGATCCGAATCTCGTGTTGCCCGAAGAAATTGCGGCCCTTGAGGTCCATACGGGTGCGACCGTTCCTTCCAAGTACGCCGGGACGACCAGGTGTCGCATATTCATCCTCGTGTGGAGGAAGCTGCGATGAGCATGCGTGTACGTGCACGGCCCCAAACACTGACACCGAGCGTCTAGGGTACGAGTCTGAAGACGTTCGATGAGAATGCGCGATAGCCGAACTGCTC
>CAYZKI010000468.1:0-1923 GCA_964478745.1 uncultured Bacteriovoracaceae bacterium | reverse complement strand
GCCTGACTCCGACTTCGCCCGCCACCGGCTCCGACGGGCTCGGGGGATACGAACGGGTCGAAAGGTCGGCGCTCACCCGGGCCGCGAGCCGGTTCGAAACCTCGAGCTGACGAAAAACCGGAGGGATCTTCTCGGGCGGTAGATAGAACCTGGCGAGCGCGAGGCAGTCGAGCTGGAGCCGCTAAGCGAGGTCCGGGCGCGTCCCGCCACGATCCGACGCCCCGATCGAGCATTCAGCGAGCTCGACGCTTCCGACCTTCTTTCGCGAGAAGGACGCGTCGAGCTTGAGGTTCGTCGACGCGCGGGAAAGAGTGCCGCCGACCCGCGCCTTGGCGCGGTCCGCCTTCTGGCGGTACTCCGCGCGAAATTCGGCGCGATAGACGGTCTCCGACTCGCGTCCTTCGGAGACGGGCTGCAGCTCGCCTTCGATCGAGCCGCGGATCCCCCCGGGCAGGCCTCCCCTCGCGGCGAGAGTGGTCCGCCAGCTCCAAAGACTCCAGGGCCCCACGTCGTTCCGGAGCCTGAGCTTGAGATCGGCTCTTTCGGAGCGCGCCCCCCGGCTGCCGACGTCGACGTCGAGCGAATAGGAATTCTCGTCCGGCATGCCCCGAAGCGAGAGCTCGCCCGCGAGCTCCGGCCTCCCTTTCGCGTCGAGCAGCCGCCACCGGTCGAGCTCGATGCGAAGGCCCGCGAGCGCGGCGTCCGTCAGCACCGAGGGCAGCCGGAACGGGCCGGAGCCCTCCTCTTCGGGCGCGGCGGGCTCGTCCGCCTTCCCACGACCCTGGCGAAAGGAGGCGTCGCCCCCGGTCAGCTCGATCGGGCCGATCTCGTCGAGCTTCGGGATGATGCGCGCGAAGTCCACGACCGCGGCGATCTCGGCCCGCTCGAAGCAGCCATGAAGGCTCCCCTCGGAAAGCGTGGCGCACAAACGCGTTCCGTGAAGACGGATCCGCCGCTTGAGGAAGGTCACCTTCTCGCTCGAGGCCCTGAGGGTCTCCCACCTCAGATCCACATCCGGGCGGAGCAAAGCGGAGATCCGGAGAAGGACCGGCTCGCGCAGCACCCACTCGGGGCGGGCAACGACGACGAACGCGACCGCGGAGACCAGGAGCCCGACGGCGAGCAGGAGCCCCAGCAGGAACGAGAGAATTTTCCGGGCTAGGCGGCGTACGGGCTTGGCCATCAGAACTCCTCTCCGAAGCTCAGGAAAAACTGGAACCCGCGAGGGTCCGGTCCGGCGAACCCCCGGGCGAGCGTCGTGCGGAACGTACCAAATGGCGACTGCCAGCGCATCCCCCCGCCCGGAGCCCAGAACAGCACCGAATCGAGCTTCATCGGCCCCTTGCTGTACTTGGCGGTATCGAGAAACACGATCGGCTCGAGGTTGATCGGCAGGGTCGCCACGAGCCGGGCTTCGAATCCCGCGTAAGCCGTGGTCATCGCGCCGTCGGCGTCCGGCAGCTCGCGGCGCCCGAAGCCCCGGATGTCCTGCGATCCGCCGAGAAAATAGAGATAAGGAACCGGCAGCTGCGTGGTCGGGCCGGGACGATCCCCCGAGACCGTCGTGTTCACGCGGCCTCGGACCCCGATAACGACCAGCGGGGGATCGTAATCGGCAACGTTCCACAGAAGCTGCCCCGTCCAGTTCAGCCGCTGCGCGGACACCGAGGAGGCGAGCTTCTCGCTCGAGAAGCCGAGCGAGAGCGACGTGTTGAAGCCCGTCCTGGGACTGGCCGCGAAGTACTCGTAGGAGTGGCTCCGCGCCTCCGCGCGCGTCTCGAAGCCGATGAACTTCGAGTCGGGATCCCCGGAGCCGCGCAGGCGCCGGAACAGCTCGAGCGTCGGGCCGGCGCGGAAGTCCCCGCCGACATGCTCGAGCTCCCAGGTGGTTCCGTACGCCAACTGCGCGATCGCGGACAAGGT
>CAYZKI010000467.1:0-1928 GCA_964478745.1 uncultured Bacteriovoracaceae bacterium | reverse complement strand
GTCCCAGCAGGTGGGAGTAGCCGTGGTCGTGGCCGCCGCCGACGACCACGCTCAGGCCTCCCGCGGCCAGATGCTGGTCGCGGACGAGATCAGCCGCGGCGCGATGGCACCGCGCCAGGTCGCGGGGAAGCGGTTTGAGGTCGACGTCGGCGGCCCTGGCCTCGTGGACTCCGTCGATACCCTTGAGGCGGTTGAATGCCCTTCGGAATGCCGCGGGCCCTCGGCTCGCGCCGATGCGGCCGCCGACATTGATGACGCCTTGGTGATCGGGAATGCCGACTAGGCAATATTTGCGTCGCATGGCCGTTTCACTTAGACTGAATTCTACACTTCTCTTAATAAAATGGACGGCTTTAACGAAAAAAAGTGGTTTGTTTACCTCGGTGACCACCATGAAGGTCCGTTCTCGCTCGCGGAAATGCAGAGCAGGATGAACGCGGGCCAGGTCACGACGTTGCACTACGTGTGGTGCGAGGGGATGGCCGACTGGCTGCCGATGACGGAAGTCTCGGCCTTCGACAGCGTCATCCAGGCGCGCAACGCGGCGGTCGCGGTCGCGACGAACCAGCCCACGCCCGCGCAGGCCGCGAATTCGATGCAGCAGGCCGCGCAGCCCGCCTACCATGCGCCGGAGCCCGAGCCGGCGCCCGCGCCCGCGCCTGCGCCGGATATTTCCGGGTCCGTGCTCTCCGCAGCCGCGGCGCCCGCTTCGGCTTCGGCTTCCGCGAAAAGCGCGTCGCCTTCGATCATCGTCCAGTCGGCCCACGAGGTCAGCCGCCCCATCATCCTGTCCGCGGTGTCGCAGTCCAGCCCGGCGCTCGCGGGCCTGACTCCCATCGGGCTCGGAAGCACCGGCGGAATTCCGCAGCGCCCGATCCAGCTCAAGCCCATCCCGGAGAAGAAGTCCGCGGGCCTTCTCGTGAAGGCCGTCGTGATCGTCATCCTGGGCTCGATCGGCGGCCTCGTCCATTCGGGCTTCCTGTCTTCCGGCGTTTCGGAAGGGAAATCAGGCTTCAGCCTCGACTCGATCCAGCCGATGCTCCTGTCGCTCACGGACAAGATTCCCTTCCTGTCGAGCTGGATCAGCCCGATCCCGGATATTCCCGAGGTCACCCCCGAGCACTATCAGGAGCTTCGCGCGGCCGCTTCGCAGTCGCTGGGCTCCGGAGGCCCGGCCGTCGCGTTCGTCCCGGCGACGACGAGCCTCGAGGCGCCGGTCTTCTACATCGCGACGAATCTTCCCGACGGCGCGCGCTTCGACCTGACCATCGACGGCATCGCGGGCACGCTGCTCGGAACCCAGGCCGTTAGCCTCAAGATCCAGGCCGTCGCCCAGCAACGCTGGGTGAAGACCGACCCTCTGCGCTTCCCGGACGGCCGCCCGATCCCGCGCGGCGAATACAAGGTGAAGCTCACCGATTCGGCCGCGCAGGTCGAGCCGGTGCAGGCCGTGCTGGCGAGCGTGCAGGCGAAGCCGAAGCTCGCGCGCGAGCGCCAGCTTTTCCTGGGCGGCGCGCGCGACGCCGTCTATGCGTCCAGGCTCAAGGAGATCATCGACGAGCTCAAGAAGCGGGCGCAGACGGAGATCACCGAGATCGAGCAGTTCACGACCACGCTCGAGTCGCAGCTCAACGTCTCCGTGCAGACTTTCACCAACGTGCGAAAGAAGATGGCGCCTCGCACGATGAACGCCGCGAAGAAGGACTGGGCGAACCTCCAGGGCTGGTGGAAGCCGCTGATGGTGAAGCTCAACGAGGCCTTCTCGAAGTGGAATCCGGCCTCGCTCCAGAACGATTTTTATTACGGGGGCCTCTACGGCGAGCTGCCGAAGATCGCCCAGGCCATCGAGAAGGTTCATCAGCACCAGGACGCCTTCGTCCTCGGGCAGATCAAGGACCCCGGTTTCGAAACGAGCTTAGGGCAGGAGG
>CAYZKI010000466.1:704-1931 GCA_964478745.1 uncultured Bacteriovoracaceae bacterium | reverse complement strand
GAGAATCGACTTCCTGGAAGAATACCGCCGGATCGAAGACGACCCCGTTCGCGATCAGGCAGACTTTGCCGGGATGGAGAACGCCGCTCGGAATGAGGTGCAGGACGGTCTTCTTCCCGTTCACGACGAGCGTATGGCCCGCGTTGTTGCCGCCCTGGAAGCGCACGATGAAATCGGCCTTCGCGCTGTAGAGGTCGACGACCTTGCCTTTGCCTTCGTCGCCCCACTGCGCGCCAACCACTGCTACGTTCATGGACTAGTCCCTTTCACCTGAATAAGTGCGAAGCACGGCTCCGACGCCCTTGCCGAACTCGACCTTGTGCCCGAGCTCGTTGAGCACGAGCTCGAGGCTCGCGATCGCGGTCACGATATCGAACTTGTCGCAATAGCCGATGTGGGCCAGGCGGAAGATCTTGCCTTCGAGCTCGTCCTGGCCGCCGATGATCGTCACGCCGTACTTGTCGCGCATCTGCTTGATGATCTGCTTGCCGTCCTTGATCGAGGGCGGGACGAGAACGGCGGTCACGGCCTCCGAGGGCGACTTGCGCGCGAGCATCTCGAGGCCGAGAGCCTCGACCGCGTTGCGGGTGGCGCGTGCCAGGAGATCGTGGCGCTTGAAGACGTTGTGAAGGCCCTCGCTCTTGATCATCGAGAGCGTTTCCTGGAGTCCCTGGATCAGCGAGATCGCGGGAGTCCAGGCGGTCTGCTGGGTGGCGAGCGCTTTGCGCTCCTTGGCGAAGTTGAAATAGAAGCGCGGGAGGTCGGCCTTCTCGCTGGCAGCCCAGGCGCGGTCGCTGAGCGCGACGAACGCGAGTCCGGGCGGGATCATGAGCGCCTTCTGCGCGCCCGTGATCAGCACGTCGATGCCCCACTCGTCCATCGGCAGGTCGAAGACGCCGAGCGCGGTGATCGCGTCGCAGACCGACAGCATGTTCGCGCCTCGCGCGATCTTGCAGATGGCTTCGGTGGGAAGCTTGGCGCCCGTCGAGGTTTCGGAGGCCTGGAAAAGGATGGCTTTCGCGTCCGGGTTCGCGCGCACGGTCTGCTCGACCTGGCTCGCGTCGGCCGCGTCGCCCGGCGGAAGCTTGATCTCCACGGGCTTCAGCCCGTACGCCTTGGCGATCTGCGTCCAGCGCTCGCCGAACTTCCCGCAGTTGACGGTGATGACCTTGTCGCCCTTGCTGAACAGATTGGAGACCGAGGCCTCCATCCCGCCCGTGCCCGTCG
>CAYZKI010000466.1:263-694 GCA_964478745.1 uncultured Bacteriovoracaceae bacterium | reverse complement strand
GATGAGAACGTCCTGTTTCGTCTGGAACAGGTACTTGAGATCGTTCTTCACCTGCTCGAACACCGCCTGGAAGGCCGGCGTCCGGTGATGCACGATCGTGCGCGCGAAGCCCGCGAGAACGGACTCCGGAATCGCCGTGGGTCCGGGGGTCAGCAGATAGGTTTTGCGCATGCGAATGTCATCGCACAATTCGATGACAAAGCCCAGCTTCCGCCGACGACTCCGAATAAAAACCAGGGGTTTTCGGGCCCTGTTCGATCAGATCACCCAGTAAAGGGCGACCACCACCCAGACGACCTTCTTGAGAACGAAGAAGGCCAGCAGCTGGGTTTTCGTGAATCGTCGGGTCAGGGAAGCAAGCCTATCCGCAAGCGCGTCGACTGATCGCTCAGTGGGCCTGGGACTTGGCATGCTTGAGTTCCTTGCGGCGG
>CAYZKI010000466.1:0-253 GCA_964478745.1 uncultured Bacteriovoracaceae bacterium | reverse complement strand
TCGACCTTCGCTTCTGCCTTTTTCGCTTTGGGTGACATCGCTACGTTCTCCTTCAACTATGCAAGCGCTTGCGGCGCGTTCTCGGAATCGGACTGTTCGGTCTGCACACCGGCCGGCGGAATCACGCCGTACCGATGCAGCTTGTTATAGAGCGTCTTGATCGTGATGCCCAAGCTGTGCGCGGTCTTCGTCTTATTACCATGGTTGTAGGCCAGGGTGCGCAGGATGTGGTTCTTTTCCACGTCCTCCAGGG
>CAYZKI010000465.1:0-1953 GCA_964478745.1 uncultured Bacteriovoracaceae bacterium | reverse complement strand
CCCGCGATTGGCGTCCTTTCGGCATTTACGATCCGCGCTTCGGATGAACCCGGGGTCGTGACAACACGCGGATAATCGATCGTCGTCGTGGAGAGTTGTCTCGGGGCTCGGTCTCCCGGAGCGATGAGCGGCTGTTCCGAATGCGCGCGTTCGACCGCACCGTAGTCGTACTCCAGCCCGGCTCCTATTTCCCGGTTGAGGTGGACGAGCGGATCGAAGGCGAGCAGGTAGACGCTCGATGCAAGTATCGAAGCGCACGCTATGAAGTTGAGGGCTAGCCTCAGGCGATCCGAGGAATAAAGGGATCGAAAGACCATTTCGATGGACCGGCCATTGAGAGTCCGGGGACAGCGGAGCTCATCGGGCGAGCATCACCGCTTCACGCTGGAAGAACTGGAACAGGTCCGCGTTGGCCTGTAGCCAAGAATCATAAGCCTGGTAGGTCGAAAGATGATCGGTGGGAGAAAGCGCGACAGCGTATACTCCGGCACCACCACTGCGCTTGTAGAGCTGAACGATTCGATTCAGCCCACCCTTCCTGCCGTAGACGGTGATCGCGTATTCGTTGGCTAGACCGAATCCTTGAAAGCGCAAGTCCTCGGACGTCGGCCTCCAGGCAGAGACTGCAGAGGAAACTCGAGACGTGAATTCCGAGCTAGTCGCTCGTTCGACTTCGATCAAGGTGCGAGAACTCGAGCGCATCCTGGCGAGCGTGGTCTCTGAGATGGACTCGACGAAGTCGGCAGAGAGCGAGGAAGCTGTCGCAGCCTGACGGAGCAAGCTCTTCAGCCCTTCGTCCCGGTCGATGGTCGTGGGGTCGACGATCAACCTGGGGCGTGGAAGAGCCTGATCAGGTTCGAACGGGTAGTTCTCGGGGTGAGCCGATTCGGCGGGAGGAGCCAAGTCTCTGAGGACTTCTCGAATGCGCAAGTCGCTCTTCTCCGCGAGGGGAATCCGTTGCGCACGGATGGCCTGGATCGCCAGCTCGGCTCGAAGGTCCACGTCCCCTTCTTTCGACTCGCATGGCGTGGAGTTGTCCTTCCGACCCTCCGGGGCCGACATCAGCGATGGGCGACTGCTCCTCCAAGCCTGCCAACCCACGAGCATCGCACCTGAGATCAACAGCGTGGTTAAGAGCCACGACGATCGTCCACGCGAGTTTCTTGCATTCATCCCGAACTCCTTTCCATGACCGTTCGAGGCGATCGGGAAGCCCATGGTCGATTGAACGACTGTGTACCGGAGCTGGCAAGACCACCGCGTCAGTAGATCGGTGGCATGTCTTTCGGGCACAGACGGCATGATCCCACGAGATTGATGTGGAGGATGACGCCTTGCCCGTCGCCGACCTGGATGCCCGCGATCGTACGAATCTCGCCGCAAGGAATCTCAGTGGTCGCACCGGCGCCGGGATTCCAGGACGGAGGCCAGGGGGCGCCAGCCTCATGTTTCGTCCAGTCTCCCCAGGATCCGCCCGACACGCTGACGCGGAAGTTGTAAGTCGGAGGACCGCCGGATCCCGGGAGGTACAAGTCTACGATTGAGAAGACACCAGCGGTCCAGGCGTAGGCGCAGCTCTGTTCTTCTTGTAATGCGCAACTAGACAGCGGCGATCCAGCGCAGCACCCTAGGACCGGGGTCCACGCTGGCATGGTGATTCCCCAGGTGTACCAGCCATTGCCTTGAAACACCAAGGTGTCGATCGGATCGGTCAGGGTGCATTGACATGCCACCGCGCCCTCGCATTGGGCATTAGCATATGGCGCTGCGAAAGCCTGAGCGAGGAGCGCAAGTAGCGCGGAGAAGTAAGCGCGGCGCATTGGTTGTCTCTGCCAGGTAGGCATTCGAGGAGTTCAGGCGCTTCGTAGGTGTGGTTTAGTTGACGGCCCGAGGCGGAGAAACTCGTCTGACCAGTTGGAAGGTCGGTAGGGTCTCCATCATCGCGATCTGCTC
>CAYZKI010000464.1:0-1960 GCA_964478745.1 uncultured Bacteriovoracaceae bacterium | reverse complement strand
AACACGCGGGACGAGCTCCTGACGTTCGTGATCGTGGGCGGCGGCCCGACGGGAGTCGAGCTCGCGGGCTCCGTCGCCGAGCTCGCGCACCGGACGATGGCCCGCGACTTCCGCAACATCGACCCGAAGCAGGCCCGCATCATCCTGGTCGAGGCCGGCCCTCGGGTGCTCTCGGCCTTTCCGGAGAGCCTCGCGCGGAGCGCGCAGGCCCATCTGGAAAAGCTGGGGGTCGAGATCCGCGTGGGCGGCAGGGTCGAGCACGTCGACTCGGAGGGCGTGATCCTTTCAGGCGCGCGGATCCGCGCTTCGACCGTGGTCTGGGCGGCGGGAGTGGTCGCTTCGCCCATCGGAAAGTGGCTGGGCGCGGAGACGGATCGCGCGGGCCGCGTGAAGGTCGGACCCGATCTTTCGGTGCCCGGATATCCGGATATTTTCGTCATTGGTGATTCGGCGCTCGTGCTCCAGGACGGCGCTCCTCTTCCGGGGGTCGCGCCCGTCGCGATGCAGGAAGGGCGCTACGTCGGAAAGCTTCTGCGCTGGCGCGCCGAGGGCGAGCGGAGCTCTCCCGAGCCGTTCCGCTATTTCGACAAGGGGAACCTTGCCACCGTCGGGCGCACCTACGCGATCTGCGATCTGGGCTGGATCCGCCTGCGCGGATGGATCGGCTGGCTCACCTGGGTGGTGGTTCACATCTACTATCTGATCGGCTTCCGGAACCGCCTGCTCGTCCTCACTCAGTGGGCGTGGGCCTACTCGACGTGGGGCCGCGGGGCGCGACTCATCGTCGAGTCTGAGGGCGGCGCCTCGCCCCAGCATCCGGCGAGTCCAGCGGGCCGGACCGAGTCCGTCAGAGCCGTTTCGAGTTGATCGGCCGGATCTCGGGGCGGCTCGGCGCGGGGTCCGCGTCCGGCGGGTTCGGCGGAGTGATCTCCGGGGGCTCGGTTCCGGGATCGATCTCGGGGTTCTCGTCGGGGCGGGAGCGCTGGGGGATCGTCGGCGAAGGCTGTGGCCAGATTTCCGGCGCGGGCTGCCTTTGCGGGACGATTTCGGGCTCGGGGACTTCCGGGATTTGATTCGGCGCGTGCGGATCGGGTCGCTCGATGGTCATCCCGAACGGCGTTGCAACTTCGACGCCTCGGCCTTCTCCGCGGCGGGCGAAAGCGCCAGAAGCAGGCCGCAGAAGATGATCAGCGAGTAGAGAAACGTCCGCAGCGTAACGGTTTCGCCCATCCACGCCCAGGCGAGCGCGCTCGCGACGACCGGCTGGAGATAGACGAAGAGCGCGACCGACGAGGAGCGCGCGTAGGTGAGAGCCCAGACGTTCAGGAAATACGTGAGAAGAGTGCCGCCGATGATCCCGAAGGCCATGGCGCCGACCAGGAGCGGGGTCAGCTCGGGCATCCGGAAGGTCATCCAATCCGGAAGCGACACGAGCCCGAATCCAATGCTGCCGTAGACGAAAAGCCACGCGGTCGTCCAGACGCGGTCATGGGTCTCGAGGAAGGTCTTCGAGTAGGAAAGGAACAGGGCGAAGCTCAGGCAGTTCAGTATGGTCAGGAGGTCGCCGATCAACGTGCGGTCGGAGAGCGAGATCTCCTCGACATGTCGCAAGACAAGCACTCCGGAGAACGAAAGGATGAAGCCCGCGACGCGCAGCTTGGTCAGCGGCTCCTGGCCGCGGATCGTCACGATCAGCAGCGTGAATACCGGGATCATCGTGTTGAGGATCGCGCTGTTCGTCGTTGGCGAGCTGGCGCATGTAATGCAGGCCGACCAGGAACGAGCCCTGGTTGATCAGGATGCCGAGCAACGCGAAAACGACGAGCGGCACGAAGAACTTCTTTCCGTCACGCGGGTGCGAGTCGCGGCGGGTGAACCAGGCGACCGCGAGCATGACGGCGGAAGCGATGACGACGCGGACGCAGGCCCAGACGAGGGGCGGCATGGCGTCGACCACGAT
>CAYZKI010000463.1:0-1963 GCA_964478745.1 uncultured Bacteriovoracaceae bacterium | reverse complement strand
CTGAAGAATCGCGGGCTCCGCGCCTTGCGCGTCAATCTTGATGAACTTGGGCGACAGGCGGAGGTCGTCGAGTTTCCGGATCTTGAGGCTCTGCTTCCTTACCCTGTGGGTCGCGGTTCCGGTCAACATCGGGAGTCTATGCTGGATGAAATTGTCCTTCAGGAGGGCGGGGTCGGAGGTCGTTTCCTGCGTGAGGCTGATCCCGGCGATTTCCGGCGTGTACATGGTCAGGGTGCGCTCGGCGTCGCCCAAACCGTGCATCCGATAGCTGAAGGACTCCCCGAAAACCTTCTTCAGCAGGTTGAGATCCCGGGCGAGCTTGCGGTTCGGCTCGAGCGAGAGGATCCGGCAGCTCTTGTTGAAGATCCGGAACGACAGCGCCGACTGCCCGCGGTTGGCGCCGATATCCAGGAACAGGCCTGGCTCGCCGTCGAAGTTGCCGAAGAAGCGGAAATCCTCCTCGTGCGGGATCCGCAGCGCGTAGCTCCCGAGCATCCGGCCCATTTCCAGGGTGTCCCAAAGGCCGAGCCGGTGAAGCAGTACCCGGGCTCGCCACTTCAGCGGCGGCCGCGTCGCAGAGGCACTCACCCCAGCCCCTTAACAAAGACCGCCGAAGCGTTCTTCCCGAACCACCGGCCCACCACCCAGTCCAGAGCCGAGCTCACCGGAAAGATCACCCGGTCGTAGAGCCGGATCGTCGCGGGGTTGATGTCCCCGCGGTCATTGCCGAACCACTTGTAGAGCAGGCTCACCGGGTAGCCGAGCGAGTCGCAGTAGCGGTCGGCCTCGACACGGAATCCCGCCGCGACAGCGGCGCGGGCCAGGCTCGCTCGCGTGTAGCGGCGCACGTGGCCGACTTTGCGATCCATGCTGGAGTAGAGAATCTGGAACGCCGGCACGTAGAAGTAGGCGCGCGCCCCGGGCTTCAAAATCCTGTGAATCTCTCGCAGCGCCGCCACGTCGTCCTCGATGTGCTCGAGGACGTTCAGCGAATAACAGTAATCGACGGACGCGTCGGCCAGCTCGCTCGTGTTTTCGAATGCCTCGATCCCTCGCGCGCGGATCTCCGCTCGCATGGCGGCGTCAGGTTCGATGCACGCGACCTTGAAACCCGCGGCCTCCGGGCCAGATCCCGACCCCGCCTCCGGCCGCCGCGAGCAAAGCTCGGCGAAGTAACCCGAGCCCGCTCCGAAATCCACGACGCGCATGCCGGCCGCGGCAGCGGCCGGATCCGATGGCGCGTTCGCCCACACCTGCTCGACGAGGTAACGGCTGTAGTTCTGCGCGACCTCCATCACCTCGAGGTTGTCGCGCCCGGTATAGGTCAGCGTCTGCTGGGTGGTCGTCGTCATGCTCATGGTCCGCTCAGGCCTCTCGCCCGGCTCCCGCCCTCAAGCTGCGCCGCCAGAGCAGGAAGTTCTCGTTATGATACCGATGAGCCGAGTCGAGCACGAGCCCGATCGCCACGCAAAGAGCCGCGAGCAGGCCGACGGCCGCGGCCAGGATGGCCATCGGCACGTGCGAGACGAAACGCGTTTCGAGGTAATCCGAGACGGGAATCCACCCCAGCGCCAGCGACAGCACGGCCAAAGCCGCGCCCAGGCCCCCGAAAAAAAGCAGGGGACGGAAGTCGCGAATCACGAACAGGATGAAGCGCAGGATGATCCAGCCGTCCGACCAGGTGCTGAGCTTCGAGACGCTTCCTTCCGGCCGCTCGCCGTACTCGATGGGCATCTCCTGGATGCGGAAGCGCTTGACCACGGCCTGGAGCGTGAGCTCGGTTTCGATCTCGAAGCCCTCGGAGAGCAAGGGAAGGGACTTCACGAGCTCGCGCGAGAAGGCGCGATAGCCCGAAAGGACGTCGGTGACCTGCACGCCTCCCAGCCACCGGATGGCGCCCGTGATGAGGTGGTTGCCGAACTGGTGAAAGCGGCGGAACGAGCGCGTTTGAAAAGCCTTGAGC
>CAYZKI010000462.1:0-1981 GCA_964478745.1 uncultured Bacteriovoracaceae bacterium | reverse complement strand
ACCTCGTCGCGCGACAAGTGCCGCGGCTCCGCCGGCGGAGCTCGCGGATCGTTTCATCCCGCATTTCTGAGTGCCTCGCGATCTTGAATCATTTGGTTCTTATTCAATTCTATTTGGGATCGCATAATTCGAAGTTGGATCGTAGTGGATGAAGCCGTTTCTCAGGACGGCACTCTCTTACCTTCTGTCTGGAACTGCTCAGGCAAGAATCGGGTGTTCAGGCGTAGTGGGACAGAAAGACTTGTACTTGGCTAAGAGGCTGTCGGGTTCTTGACGGACTCGACTGCTCGGAATACGGACGTGCATCCACAATCATATAATCGATTAGTCATATCGATCCGATAGGCATTGAGTGGCGGTCCATTCTCGGCTCAGAACGACTGCAGTTCTCCTTTTTGCTTCGTGCGTAGGGGTCTCATTTGCTCATGATCGCAAACCCACCGCGCTTTGCCTTAGTGACGCTCTGTCGCTCGGGTCGAATCCCGAACTTTCCCTGACGCGCAAACAGGAAGATGAGCTGAGGAAGTCGTCAGTCATGGATGAATCGAAACTGGCGGACCGGTTTGGGGTCGATGGCCTGAAAGCATTAGCCAGGAGTGCGGCTTGGGCCCATGGGATTCCCGAGGATGCGAATCGCTTCGCTTATAGAGGAATGCGTCTTAGCATTCCAGCCCTTAAGGATATTGTTCGGAAAGGAATGAAGGTCTCTCGCTCAGGCCATCAAGAACTGCAATTTTCAACTCGTCCAGGTATCGCGGTCAGCTATTCGCTCTATCCAGGCCCCGGTACCATGGGTCGCAAGCGTAAAATTCCTACTCACGACTTCATAGGAGTCCTGTTTCAGGTGGACTCGCGTGTCCTTACTGCATCTCGTACTCGACCACTAATCCGCGAAGCACGTACGAGTCTGAGTCCCAAGCACATATTGCGGGTGTGGATTTATGATTATCGGGAAGACAGATTCGTAGAAGTCGGTAGGCGACGATCGGTGGAGTAGAAAGAGCTCAATCCCTCGCTTTCCAAACAGTTCTTGATCAGAAACGCCCGCGCCTGGCGATCGCTCCGGCGATGGAGCGACGGGAGCCCTTAGTCGCTCCGGCTTGAGGCAAAGGGCTTGATCGCCGCGCCACTCCCCGCCGCCCCACCGTCCTCATCCTCTGCTTGCTCCGAAGAAAACGCCTCCACCGGATCCTGCACCTCGAGCTCGAACGAGATCTCGTCCTCGGCGACCTTCCGGATCTCGAGCTCAGCTGCGAGCCTCGGATCGACCTTCAGCTTCAGCCGCATCTTCTGGGTTCTGCTCTTTTTCACCGCTCGGCCCCCCCGGCTCCCTGACTCGCTCCGCAAGAAACGGCCCGGGAACCGAACGGAGCTCCCGGGCCTTCGACAAGGATTCGTCTTCGTTCAGAACGCGTAGCCGACGGTCACTTCGAGCTGGGGCAGGAAGCCCGAATAGAAGGGAACCGAGAGCGTGGAGTTCGAGGCCGTCGTCACGGTGTCGTCGCCCATGTAGAAACCCGCGCCGCCGCCGACGTTGATGTTGATGCCGTTGTCCATCACCCACTGGTAGCCGATGAGCGCGGCGACCGTGAAGGCGCTTGCCGTGCCTTCGTCGCCGAGCAGGCCGACGGTCATGCTCGAGTAGCCGAGCGACGGGCCGACGTACCAGCCGCTCTTGAGAGCGTGATCGCTCAGGTACCAGTTGGCGCGCGCGCCGATGTTGAAGCCCGTGAGCTCGGTGAAGAGCAGGCTCGCCTTGAGCGTGCTGACCGTCGGCCCGATCGTGAAGCGCTCGCCCGTCTTGAAGTCGGCATCGAGGCCGATCATTCCGCCGATGAGGCTGATCGGGCTGATGCGCAGGTTCATCGAGCGCTCGGTCGAGGTTCCCGCTCCGGTCTCAGCGAAAGCAGCGGAAGAAGCCAGGAGCATTCCCGCGATAAAGGTCACTGCCAGTTTCTGATCGTTCTTTCTCATCTGTCTC
>CAYZKI010000461.1:1613-1987 GCA_964478745.1 uncultured Bacteriovoracaceae bacterium | reverse complement strand
TCTGAAGCACAATAAGCGAAGCGTCTGGAACTTCATCATCAACCCCCGCTTCCAGGCGAAATTCATCCTCGGGCTGACCCTGCCCGGCCTCGTGGTGACCGCGCTCTATACGGCGGTCGTCTACTCGCACGTCCAGGAGAACTACCAGATCCTCGTCGAGCTGAGCCCGATGACGGTGGAAGCGAAGAACCAGCTCTACTCCGAGCTCAACCGGCTTCTCGTGGTGCTTGGCCTCGGATCGGTGGTCTTCATGGTGGTGATGGCCGCCCTGGGCGTCGTCTTCTCGCATCGCACGGCGGGCCCGATGTTCCATTTCAAGCGCGTGTTCAAGGACATCTCCGAAGGCCGCACGGATGCCCGCATCCGCCTGCGCC
>CAYZKI010000461.1:465-1603 GCA_964478745.1 uncultured Bacteriovoracaceae bacterium | reverse complement strand
GCCTGCGCCCGTTCGACGATTTCCGCGACGTCGCCGACGCCTTCAACGAGATGGCCGACAAGCGCCTGGGCGGAAAGAAGCCCACTCAGGATTCCGACAATAAAGCCGCCTGAGCGGCCGCGCCCAGCTCCGAATTGACTTTTGGGTTCATGAATCCTTACATCTAAGGATCCATGAACCTTACAGATTCCTTCTCGAGCCTCGACGCAGACTTTCTCCACATGGTCTTCCTTGGAAACGAGTTGAGGCGCTGGCTGATCGCCCTATTCGTCTTTCTCGCCGTCTGGGTCTTCGTCCGGCTCGCGCTTCGGATCCTCGTCGCCAAGCTCGACTCCTTAAGCAAGCTCACCCCCACGAAGCTCGATGACTTGGCCGTGAGGATGCTCTCGAGGGTCAAAGGATTCTTCATCCTGGGCTGGGCGCTGTACCTCGCCGTCGTCTCGCTCTCGGTGTCCCCAGGCGTTCAGACTGCCGCGCACCGTCTGGCTCTCCTGCTGACCACCATCCAGATCGCCCTTTGGGGCAACGTCGGCATCTCATTCTGGGTCGAGGAGTACCTTCGTCCGCGCGCCCTGAAGGACAGCTCCGCGGTCACCACCGTGAACCTCCTCACGCTGCTTGCACGCGCCGCGCTGCTCATCACGATCTTCCTGCTGGCGCTGAACAATCTCGGGGTCGACATCACCGCGCTCGTCGCCGGGCTCGGCGTCGGCGGCATCGCGGTCGCGCTAGCCGTGCAGAACATCCTCGGCGACCTCTTCGCCTCATTGACCATCGCGCTCGACAAGCCTTTCGTGGTCGGCGACTTCATCGTCGTGGGCGACATGATGGGCACGGTCGAGCACGTCGGCATGAAGACGACGCGAATCCGCTCGCTCAGCGGCGAGCAACTCGTCTTCTCGAACGCGGACCTCCTTCAAAGCCGGATCCGGAACTTCAAGCGCATGCAGGAGCGCCGCGTGGTTTTCATGCTGGGGGTGACCTACGAGACCCCGGAGGACAGGCTGCGACAGGTGACGCGCATCGCTCGTGAAGCGATCGAGTCCCAGGAGAACACCCGGTTCGACCGGGCGAACTTCAAGGCTTTCGGCCCCTCATCCTTGGATTTCGAGATCATCTACATGATCTCGAGCCCCGA
>CAYZKI010000461.1:0-455 GCA_964478745.1 uncultured Bacteriovoracaceae bacterium | reverse complement strand
CGAAGATCCAGGAGGACGTGAACTTCAGGATCCTGCAGGATTTCAGGAAACTCGGAATCGAGTTCGCGTATCCGACGCAGACGGTCCACGTGAACCAGGCCGCGGCTCCGGCTCTCAGGCCGAGCTAGCGCTGGACCGAGGGTATTTGCTAGACTACCCTGCGAGTGACACTCAACAGCCGCACTGCAACGCTGATCTTTTTTCTCCTGGCTGCGGCCCTCGGCCCGCTCGATGCTTCGGCCGCGCCGACTCCTGGCGCTGGCGTCACGCTCGAGCAGGGATTCGAAGCCGCGCTCCGTCGCAGCGAGGTGATCGCGAGCCAGGCCGAGGAGCTCGAGCAGTCGCGCGAGCGGCACGAGCAGGCCAAGGGGGCGATCCTCCCGAGCGTGAACCTGCTCGCAAGCTACACGCGCCAGGAAGAGCCCGCCCTGGGCATCGGGCGCCCGTTCTCGCCG
>CAYZKI010000460.1:0-1988 GCA_964478745.1 uncultured Bacteriovoracaceae bacterium | reverse complement strand
GGGTGAGATAACCGTGGATCTCCAACCCGTCGCGGGCGGTGAAGCGGATCGGCGTCATCGGCCGCATGAGTTCCGCGTTCAAGCCGGGGCGAAGCGCCGAGATGGGCTGGATCTGCGGGGTCGGGCCGCGCAGGTCGCCGAGGTAGTAGATGCCGGGATTGCGATCGTTGCTGACGAGGAAGAGGAATCGCTTCTCGTCGCGGGAGATGTTGAGCAGCGTGACGGTGTGACCGGCGAAAGACGCCTCGAGTGACCGGACCAGGGAGCGCCAGGTGTCGTCAAACCAGTGGTAGCGGATCTTGTCGTCCTCATAGACGACGGCGCGCAGCTGGGTGCGTTCGCGGTTCTGGATGAGGCGGCGGATTTCCCCGGCAGGCGGATCGAAGAGCACCGGACCGAGGTTGCCGGTGTCCGTGGCGAGTGTGCGCAGCACACCGCGATCGTGCGGGCGGTAGTCGAGGATGTAGGCGGTCGCGCCGTCGCCGGACAGGCCGAGGATGGCCCAGTCGGGGCGCAGGGGGCTGAGCTTGGCGAGGTCGCGCCACGGCTGGCCGTTGGCGGGCCGGGAACGGATGATCAGGTCGGTGCCCTCGATGACGACGGCGAGACGCAGGTTGCCGTCGCGGTCGTAGAAACCGTCCTGCATGCCGGGCTCGAGCTGACTGAGCTGCAGCCGGCGGGCGGTCTTGACGTTGACCTGATAGAGGTAGGGCGTGGCGTTGCGCGGGATGGAGGGCGCGATCTTGCGCGGGTCCGACTCGGAGGTGTAGCCGAGGATGAGGATGTGCTCGTCGCTCCACGGGAAAGTGTCCTCGAGGGAGCCGAAGAAGAGGGAAAAATCGTCCTGCCGGCGGCGCGATTCGAGGATGCGCTTCACGCGCTTGCCGGCGAGGTCGGTGGACGCGAGCAGGGGGATTTCGTGACCCTCGACGGCGGAGGTGAACATCAAGGTGTCGTCGCCCTTCCAGAAAACGCTGCGGATGTTCTCGTCCTTGAAGTGGACGACGACGCTGGATTTTCCGGTCGTGAGGTCGAGCAGGGCGAGGCTGTAGCGGCCGTTGTTCGGCGCGATCATGGCCACCTTGGAGCCGTCGGGCGAGAGCGCCATCTGCGGGATGGTGTTGTCGTCGAAGAAGGCCTCGACGGGCAGCAGCTGGCGCGGGCCGGAGGCCGCGACGGAGAGCGCGGCGAAGGCGAGAGCGACGACAGCGAACAGGTGGCGGAAATGTGGGGCGGCGGGCGGCTTCATCGGGAAGGAGCGCGGGAAAGCGAGACAGGTGTCGGGGGATCGCGGGACGGGAGCGCGATTCAGGAAGCGGGCGTGAGGCGGACGCGGGGTGGCGGAGAGAAAAGAGAAAAGCCGGGCCTCCTCAGGGGGAGGCCCGGCTCGTGAATCATGGGGCGAACCAGGCGGACGCCTTAGAACTTGTAGCGGCCTTGGAAGTAGATCAGGCGGCCGATCGGGTCGTAGGCGCGGAGGTCCCGGTTCTGGTTACCCTCCGTCTGCGAGAACGGCGGCGGCTCATCGAACACGTTGTTCACACCCGCCGTGACCGTGAGACCCTGCAGCCAGCGATTCCCGAACTTCGAGAAGTCGTAGCTGAAGGCCACATCGAACTGATGGTAGGCATCCATCGAGCGGACGGGCGTGGTGAACTCGTCGAGCTCAGGCACGTAGATGTGGGCCATCTGGGCGCGCATGTTCTTGTAGGTCCACGAGACCGACGTGTAGGTGCGGAAGTCCGCATAAGCACTCGTCCCGGAGTAACGGCCGGCATAATCCACCGGAGCCGAGGTCGGGAGGCTCTGGATGGCGTATTCGTTGATGTAGGTGCCGGTGAGCTGGAAGTTGAACACGCCCATGTCGGTCGTGTCGTGACGGTAGCGGAGGCTGACGTCCGCACCGGATTGCCAGACGCCGGCGACGTTGACGAGGGCGTTCGAGATCCAGACTTCGTCCGACGGGCGATTGCTCATCTGGCCGGGGG
>CAYZKI010000459.1:1519-2004 GCA_964478745.1 uncultured Bacteriovoracaceae bacterium | reverse complement strand
CGATCGGGGCCTTCTCCGGCTCCGTGCCGGCCTGGGCCGCGCCGCCCGACCCGAAGGTGCTCTGCGAGCTCGTCGACGTCGCGCTCGAAAACGGCGACGCGCAGAAGCGCCAGGACGCCTGGAAGGCCGCCGCGAAGAGCGACCCGAGCCCGCTCGGAAAGATCAGCTATCAGATCGATCGCCAGTCGAACGTCTCGTCCGGCTCGAGCACGTACAACCTCAAAGTGTTCCTGAACCTCGGCGGGAAGAAGATCGAGCTCAACACCTGGGGAGACGTCGCCTCGCTCCAGTACTCGACCATGCTCCAGGCGCTGCAGCGGCAGTGGGGGAACATCGATCAGCCGACCGTCGGCTCGACCGAGGATCTGTTCCGCCTGCAGAACACGGCTGCGACTCCGGCGAATCGCGGTGGCGACAGGCCACTCGGCGTGGTCCGCGGCGAAGTCGACCAGACGATCGCCGCCGCGTACGGGGCCTACTGGGAG
>CAYZKI010000459.1:0-1509 GCA_964478745.1 uncultured Bacteriovoracaceae bacterium | reverse complement strand
ACTGGGAGCACTCGCTGAAGCCCCGCCAGGCCGAATGCGAGGCCAAAGGCCTGCTCGCGAAGGACCGAAAGCGGGGCGAGACGAACGAGATCGCGCGCCGCACGCCCGACTCCGACCGCAGCTGCGTCTGGACGGGAACGCCGAAAGTCTTCCACAAGGGCGACGGCTCGAGCTGCGGCTCGTCCGCCGTTTTCTGCGCCGGCATGATGAAGTGCACGAACACGATCGGCGGCCGCCCCTTCCCCGCCGAGCGCATCGTGACCTGCGAGGCGAAGGACCTGGGCGGAGGCAAGTACGGCTGCGGGCCCGAGGACGAATGCCGCGCGAACACGGGCCGCGGCCGCGTGATCTTCAAGACCGCGGAAAAAGGCCCCGCTCCGGGAGCGGCAGCCGCGCCTGCTGACGGAACCTCGAGAGGTGCGAAATGAGAACGCTCGGTCTGACCCTGCTGATGGCCCTGACGCTCGCGCCCTCCGGCGCGACGGCCGATGACTCGCCCGAGTTCTGCAACCTGGTCCACACGGCGCTGAACGGCAAGACGAGGACGGAGATGTACGACGCCTTCATGAACGCCGCCGCGCTCGACCCCTCGCTCAAGGGCGAGCTCAGCTACGCGATCGACGACGTGCAGAACAACGTCCTCTTCCCGAAGTTCCGCATGAAGCTCTTCCTCACCGTGAACGGCGAGAAGCGCGAGCTCGCGGACCTGGGCTACCTCGATCAGTCGCTTTACCCCGGCATCCTGGCCGGGCTGAAGGAGCGCTGGAAGAACATCTCGCAGCCGATCGACGGCCGCGCTCTCGCGGCTCCCTTCATCAAGGCGGGACACAACCGGAACGCCGTGAACCGGATGATGAACGGCGGCCCCGTGAGCACGGCCGACATGGACGCGGTGAACACGAAGGTGGGCCGCGCCCTCCGCGAGCGCGCGAGCACGCCGCGCCTCAAGCAGTGCGAGGCCAAGGGCCTGGTGGACACGAAGAAGCCCCCGGCTCCGGTGGTGAGCAGCGGCGGCGACGGGTACGTCTGCGACTGGTCGCCCTCCGAGCCGGTGCGCTCGCTGAGCCAGGCGCCGGGCAAGAGCTGCGCATCGACCGCCTTCTGCGTGGGCATGATGGTCTGCAAACCCAAGCCCGGCCTGAAGAAGGAGATCGTGACCCACATGGTGACCTGCCCCGCGACGAAAGACGCCGGCAAGGTTTACTGCGGAAGCGCCGATCAGTGCGCGGCCGCGCAGGAGAAGATGAAAGTCGAGACGCCGGCGGACTATCAGTCTCAGGATCCTCGAGACTACCCGTCCCCGGGGCCTCGACCCACGCCCGGTCAGGGGGTCCAACGATGAAAAAACACTCCTTCGTTCTCGTCCTGATGCTCACGTCGATCAGCGCGCTCGCCGCCGAAGCCGAAGGCCCGGTCTGGGTCGAAGGCAGGATCGGAAACCTGGCCGGAGACACCGTCACTCTGGCGATGTCCACCGGCGACTGGCTCATGCCCCGGACGGTGCTGGAG
>CAYZKI010000458.1:0-2008 GCA_964478745.1 uncultured Bacteriovoracaceae bacterium | reverse complement strand
TCCATGCAGGCCGTCTTCGGCCTCTGCGCGTGGCTGATCACTCTTCACTATTTCTACCTCTTCTACCTGAATAAAGCCGACATCAACTGGGTGGTGGGAAGCTACATCACGATCATCGCGGCGTGCGCGAGCATGAGGACGCAGGCGGAGATCCTCTCCTACTCGGCCTGGGTTCTGACGCTCTCGATCGCGCTGGTCTTCCTCGATCCGCTGCTCTTCCGGACGATCTTCCTTCCTGGTGTCGTGACGATTCTCACGTTCGCTTTCGTCGGCTTGCGGTCCCGCCTCAAGTGGCTCGAACGAAGCGAGCAAGAGTCCCACATCTCGAAGATGCGGGACGAGTTCCTGTCCATCGCCTCGCATGAGCTGAAGACACCGCTTACGAATATCAAGGTCCAGACCCAGCTGGCCCTGGCCGCCTTGCATGGGGCGGCCGCCGGAACCGTCGATCCGTCGCGCCTGAGAAAGCTCGTCGAGCAGACGGACCGCCAGGCCGACAGGCTCACCCGGCTCATCGACGACATGCTCGATGTCTCGCGAATTTCAGTGGGAAAGCTGCGGCTCGAGGAAAGCGACTTCGAGCTGACGGGCCTCATCAAGGAAGTTGCCGGCGCGTTCGAAGCGGCCCTGAGAAAGTCGGGGAGCACGATCGAGCTCCAGGTCTCCGAGCCCCTGATGCTCCACGGTGATGCCTTCCGGATCGAGCAGGTCATCTACAACCTGCTTTCGAACGCCATCAAGTACGGCGAAGGCCAGCCGATCGTCGTGACCGCGACGCGTACCCGGGAAGGGGCTGAGATGATAGTCCGGGACCGTGGCATCGGGATCGACCGGGAGGATCTGGAGCGGATCTTCGATCGTTTCGAACGAGCCCGTGGCGTGAGATCGATCACCGGGTTGGGGCTGGGACTCTACATATCCAGGAGCATCGTCGAGGCGCACGGAGGGAGCATCCAGGCTTTCAGCGACGCGGATCAGGGAACGCGCTTCGTGGTCAGGCTCCCCGCATCCGGCAGCGCGCGGGCTTAGGCGCCTGTCTAGGGCGTGGACAGCCGACTCCCTTTTAATCCCTGCGATTTCAACTGGTTCGGAAGGGCATTTCCCTTGCTCTACAGGACGGCCAGAAGGCGCAAGCCTGCAACTTTCGACGGATCATGTCCTTGGAGGAATGAATGAAGAAGTCCTTGATTGTCCTGGTCGCGTTCGCACTCGCGGGTTGTTCGACGGCAAAGCTCTCCGGCTCGGGTGAGCGGGTGGAGATCGTCTCTCAGGTCGATCAAAAGGTCTGCAAGAACCTCGGCCCCGTCTTCGGAAAGGGCGGCGGCTCATTCGGTGGCGCGTGGATCTCCGATGAGAGCCTGATGGAATACGCCTCGAACGACCTTCGCAACAAGGCTGGCGAGAAGGGCGCGACTCACGTCATCGCTTCGACGCATCAGATGGGACAGACCACCGGTCAGTACGGCGGAACCACTTCGACCGCGACGATCTCGGGCATCGCCTATCGCTGCGATACGAATGCCGCTCCGTCCGGCACTTCGATGTAATCACACGTAGTTTGGAGGAGGGAGAGCCCCTGGCGCTCCTGATCCGGAGCCCCGGCCGCGCGTGGCAGCCGGGGCTCGGTCTGGTCCTGATCAACCGAATTCAGTAACGGTACGTGTCGGACTTGTAGGGACCGCTAACCGGTACGTGAATGTACTTGGCCTGGTCCTCGCGCAGAACGGTCAGCTCCGCGTTCAGCTTCTTGAGCTGGAGGCGGGCCACCTTCTCGTCCAGGACCTTCGGAAGCGTGTAGACTCCGAGCGGGTACTTGTCCGTGTTCGTGAACAGCTCGATCTGAGCGATCGTCTGGTTCGCGAACGAGGAAGACATCACGTAGCTCGGGTGCCCGGTTCCGCAGCCGAGGTTCACCAGGCGTCCCTTGGCGAGCAGGATGATGCGCTTGCCGTCGGGGAAGATCACGTGGTCGACCTGCGGCTTGATCTCCTCCCACTTGTATCTGGAG
>CAYZKI010000457.1:0-2014 GCA_964478745.1 uncultured Bacteriovoracaceae bacterium | reverse complement strand
CTTGACGCTTAAGCTTAACCTAAAGTATTCTGGAGGCAGGATCGAGGCCGAAGTCATGGGTCGAACGGGCTTAAAGGATGATCTCTTTCTCGCGATCGCGCATCCGATCCGGCGCGCGGTGCTCGAGGAGCTGCGCAACCAGCAGCGGCCTGCAAGCCAGCTGGCCACCCGGTTCAAGGTGACGCCGAGCGCGCTTTCCCAGCATCTCAAGGCCTTGAAGGCTGCCGGCCTGGTGAGCGAGCAGCGCTCCGGAAGGCAGCGCATCTATTCGCTTCAGCCCGAGCAGCTCAGGAACGTGTCGGATTGGATCGACTCGTTCGCGGCATTCTGGCCCGAGAAGCTCGAGGCCTTGGGCGAGCACTTAAGAAGGAGCAGGAAATGAAGGCAGGAAAGAAGCCTGAAGAGAAGGAAGCCAGGAAGCTCACGAACGAAGCCTACTACGCCGAGCCGGTCGAGCGGGTGTGGAAGGCCCTGACCGATCCGAAGGAGCTCGCGAAATGGTTCCTTCCCGCGGAGCCGGAAAGCGGCGGCTTCAAGGCCGTGCCAGGCCATCGCTTCCGGTGGACGACGAAGAACCCGTTCGGGCCAGGACATTGCGAGGTGGAAGAAGTGCGCGAGAACGAGCGCATGAGCTTCAAGATCACCCACGAGCCGGGAATGCTCGTCTCCTTCGTGACCTGGTCCGTGCGGCCGGAGGGCGAGGGGACCCGTTTCACAGTCGAGCACGAATTCGTGACGGAATCGGAGCTGAAGCCGCACCCCGCCGTCGTGTCGATGGCGCTCCACCGCCACGAGAAGGCCTTCATCAGGAGCCGCGCCGCCTGGACGATGCTCCTTGAGCTGCTCGCCGATCAGCTTCAGAATAGTTGCCGGACCGCAACCTGGAGGAAAGTGGCATGAACGACGACATCAGAAGAGCCCGCATCCCGGATCATCTCATCGACCCCGATGCCGTGGGGTTCACGAGCGCGCTCGCGGGCGGGTTCCGCGCCGAGGGCCACATCCCGAACCCGATCGTCATCGAGCAGACCGCGCGCGGGGAGCGCCAGTACGACATCTACTCACGCCTGCTCCTCGATCGCATCGTTTTCCTCGGAACCGAGGTGAACGACACGGTCGCGAACCTTCTCGTCGCCCAGATGTTCTTCCTCGAGTCGAACGACCCGGACAAGGACATCCAGCTCTACATCAACTCGCCGGGCGGATCGGTGTACGCCGGGCTCGGCATCTACGACGTCATGCAGTTCGTGAAGTGCGACGTGAGCACGTTCTGCCTGGGCTCGGCGGCGAGCATGGGAGCCGTGCTCCTGTGCGCCGGCGCCGCGGGCAAGCGCTACAGCCTGCCTTCCGCGCGGATCATGATCCACCAGCCCCACGGCGGCGCCCGCGGCCAGGCCTCGGACATCGAGATCCAGGCCAAGGAAATCCTCTACCTGAAGGAGCGCCTGATCAGCATCGTGTCCCACCATTCGGGCAAGCCCGTCGAGCAGGTGCGCCAGGACAAGGATCGCGACCATTTCCTTTCCGCCGAGGAAGCGAAGAATTACGGCCTGATCGACAAGATCGTGGAGCGGCGCGGGAAGTAGGGCGCGTAGCCGTTCACGAGGTGTTCAGCCCGGAACGTCGACCTGGAAGCGGGCTTGGCCGGCTCGTTCACGGGAAGGCGTTAACGTCCGTCTCTTCTGGCTCGTCCTCTGAATCACTGCCTTCTTCGACGTCAAAGAAGTCGTCAGCATCCAGGAAGTCGTCGCCGCCGAGGCTCCACGTCGGGCAATTGCAGAGCTTCGACTTTTCGCAGATGCCTTCCCGGCAGCGCCGAAGCTCCCTGGTACTGCATCTGCATTCCCGCTCTTCCTTGATGGAACACGAGCCTAGGTGGCTTGGGCATCGCTTCGCGGATGTAGGAACGGAAAAAAACAGCGACGCGACGAGAACGGCGATCCGAATCACAGGCATGAGTCCATCCTTCTTGAGATCCACGCGCAGCGGTTAGCCTAATGGAGCATTGCTCTAC
>CAYZKI010000456.1:0-2023 GCA_964478745.1 uncultured Bacteriovoracaceae bacterium | reverse complement strand
GGATCGTGATCCCGAGCTTGCGATGCAGATCGCGGATCTCCCGCCTCATCTCGGCGCGCAGCTTCGCATCGAGGTTCGAGAGCGGCTCATCGAGGAGCAGAACCGGCGGTTCCATCGCGAGGCCGCGCGCGAGCGCCACGCGCTGCTGCTGCCCTCCGGAAAGCTGATGCGGATACCGCCCGGCGAGATCCTCGAGATGCACGAGCGACAACGCCTTGCCGACCTTCGCGTCGAGCTCCGCCTTCGGGACGCCCCGGATCCGCAAAGGATAGCCCACGTTCTGCGCGACGTTCATGTGCGGCCACACCGCGTACGACTGGAACACCATCCCGAACCCGCGCTCCTCGGGCGGGAGCGAGCGCGCGCCACCCGGGCCGGCCGCGGAATACAGCACCCGGTCTCCCAGCCGGATCTCGCCGCCGGAAGGCGTCTCGAGCCCCGCGATCATCCGGAGCAAGGTCGTCTTCCCGCAGCCGCTCGGGCCGAGCAGGGCCACGAAGGAGCCCTTGGGTACGTTCAGATCCAGCGGAAGAAGCACCTGCTTCGCGCCAAACGACTTCGCCACGCCTTTCAGGATCAGATCAGCCATTCGAAGAGGGCCTCCAGAGGTTCTTGAGCGAAACCAGCAGCGCGGCCGTCATCAGTAGCCACGCAAGCGCCGCCGCGGACGGCTGGTCGGCGTATTCTTGAAGCTGAAAGAGCACCGTGCCGAGCGTCGCCGCGCCGGGCCCCGTCAGGAGCACGCTCATCGTGAGTTCGGTGGCCATCGGCAGCCACGAGAGCAGCCACGCCGCGAGGAGCGCCTGCTTCAGCAGCGGAAGCCAGATCGTGCGCAGCAGGGCGAACGTGCGCGCTCCGCTCATCCTTGCCGCTTCCTCGAGGGCCGGATGCACCTGACGGTAAGCTTCGACCATCATGCGCGCGCCCACGGCCGCGTATTTCACGCCGTACGCCACGCCCATCCAAAGGAGCGGGGAATCGACCTCGAGCCCGAAGTCGTCGAGATAGATCTCGGCCCACGTGGCGACGAAGATCAGGAGGATCGCGATCACCGTCCCCGGCGTCGCGAACGGGATACCCAGGAGCTCGATGAACGCGATGGCCCTCTTGCTTCCGCGGCGGACCGCCGCGAAGCCGAGCAGGAAACCGAGCGCCACGACCACAGTGGCTACGATCGAGGCGAGCATCAGGGAGTTCGTGAGCGCCTGACGGAACTCGGCGAGCGTCACGATGTACTTAAGATTCCGGAACGTCCAGTCGCCGGGCGAGAAGTTTCCCGCCACGGGCGCAAGCGCCGACAGCCCGAGCGCGATCCACGGAAGCAGTACCGCCACCGCGAAGAAGCCCCAGGTTAGCGCCGCGGCCGGAAGGCGGAGCGGGCCGAGATTGACGAGGCTCGGTCGCGAGCTCTTCGCGCCCGAGATCGCTCCCGTGCGCTTGCGCTGCACGCGGTTCAGCCAGAACGAGACGCCGAGGACGACGACGGCTGCGACGAGAAGCAGCAGCGAGAGCTTCAGGCCGAGCAGGATGCCGGCCGCGCCGCCGAGCTTGATCTGCGAGTAGATCAGCGTCGTCAGGACGAACTGCCGAACCGGCGCGCCCAGGATGGCCGGCACGCCGAACGAGGAAAGCGTATAAAGGAAGGCCAGTCCCATCCCGTTCAGGAGAGAGGGCCACAGCAGCGGCAGGCTCACGTCGCGGAAGACCCGCCCCGGGGCGGCGCCGCTCATGCGGGCGGCCTCCTCGAGCGCCGGGTCCATTCGCTCGAAGCCCGCCCTGAGCTCGAGGAACGGGAACGCGAAGGCGACGAGAGTCTCCACGAAGACCATTCCCCAGAACCCGTAGATGCCGTTCTCGAACGGGATGAAGTCCTTCAGCAGGCCGACCGTGGGATTCGCGAGCACCACCCAGGCCATGGCGAGAAGATAGGCGGGAAGAGCGTAGGGCACCGAGAGCGCGTTCCGAAGCGTGCCGGCGCCGGGAACATCGGTTCGCGTCACCAGCCAGGCCATCGCGCACATCG
>CAYZKI010000455.1:0-2031 GCA_964478745.1 uncultured Bacteriovoracaceae bacterium | reverse complement strand
GTCCTGCGCTTGGTCAACGTGGCGTCAACATCATGGAGTTCTGCAAGGCCTTCAACGCGAAGACCCAGGACCAAAAGGGCACGATCATTCCGGTGATCATCACCGTTTACTCGGATCGCTCTTTCACTTTCATCACGAAGACCCCGCCCGCTTCGGTTCTGTTGCTCAAGGCGGCCAAGATCGAAAAGGGTTCGGGCGAGCCGAACAAGAACAAGGTGGGTAAGGTCACCAAGAAGCAGGTCGAGGAAATCGCCAAGCTCAAGATGCCGGATCTCAATGCCGGCAGTGTTGAAGCGGCGATGCGCACGATCGAAGGTACCGCCCGTAGCGCAGGCATTACGGTAGTCGAATAAGTCCCGAACAACAGTGGGAGCCAGACCCTAGAGGCTGGCGCATGAACCACGGAGGTCAGTAGTCAATGGCTGAGGCCAACACCAAAACTCGCGTTGGAAATCACGGTAAGAAGTATTCCGACGCTTTCAAGAAAGTCGAAGCGGGCAAGCGTTATACGGTGAGCGAGGCGTTCGCGCTTCTTCCTCAGGTGACGTACGCGAAGTTCGACGAAACCGTCGATGTCGCCTTCAATCTCGGCGTCGACCCGAAGCATGCGGACCAGATGGTTCGCGGCGCGCTCGTTCTTCCTCACGGAACCGGCAAGAGCCCGCGTATCGCCGTTCTCGCCAAGGGCGAGAAGGCCAAGGACGCTGAAGCGGCCGGCGCTGATTTCGTCGGAGCGGAAGACTTGATCGAGAAGATCTCGGGCGGCTGGCTCGAGTTTGACAAGATGGTGGCGACTCCGGATATGATGGTCGCCCTTTCGAAAGTTGCGAAGATCCTGGGTCCTCGCGGCCTCATGCCCAATCCGAAGCTGGGCACCGTGACGGTCGATGTTTCCAGGGCGGTCAAGGAACAGAAGCTCGGTAAGATCGAGTATCGTACCGAAAAGACCGGCATTATCCATGTCGTGATCGGCAAGAAGTCCTTTGGCGCTCAGAAGCTGCTCGAAAATTTCAACGTCCTCGCTGCGGCGGTCATCAAAGCCAAGCCGCCGACCAGTAAGGGCAACTACATGAAGAAGGTCACTCTTTCCTCGACGATGAGTCCGGGCATTGTGATCGATCCGGCAGACGTCGCAGTTTCTGCGGGTCTGGCTTAAGGAATTGAGGTCGAGAAATGAACCGCGCAGGTAAGGCCGAACTGGCCAGCTCACTCAAGGAAAAGTTCACGAAGGCGCAAGTCGCGATCTTCGCTGACTATAAAGGCCTCACCGCCACCCAGGCGGACGAGCTTCGCCGTCTGCTGCGTGCGCAGCAGACCGAAGTGAAGGTTTTGAAGAACAACATCGCTCGCCAGGCCGCCAAAGAAGGCGCTCTCGGTGAGCAAGCCAAGGCTCTGATGGACACCGTTGTCGGCCCGACGATGGTTGCGTTCGCATACGGCGATCCGGCGGCTGCGGCTAAGGTTCTCTTCAAGTACGCGAAGGACAACGAAGCCCTGAAGCTGAAAGACAGCCTCATGGGTGACAAGCGGATCCAAGCTTCTGAAGTCGAGGAGCTTGCCAGCATTCCTTCGAAGGAAGTTCTGATCGCCAAGATGCTCGGCACGATGAACGCGCCGATCAGCAATTTCGTGGGCGTGCTCGCGGCCGTGCCGCGTAGCTTCGTCACCGTCCTTGCGGCGATCGAAAAGAAGAAGGGTGAAACCACCCAGGCTTAAGTGTTTCAGGTTGAATTAACCCGGGGAGACGGAAGCTCCGGTCAGTGAATTGGCTCAATATCAGGATGATGGCGGGTCGAAGTAAGGCGAGCTAAGAAGCTCGCAGTTTGAGGTAAAGGCAAATGGCAGAAGTTACTAGAGAAAACATCATCTCTTTCATCGAAAACATGTCCGTTCTCGAGCTCTCGCAGCTCGTGAAGGACCTCGAGTCGAAGTTCGGCGTGTCCGCTGCGGCTCCGGTCGCGGTTGCCGCTGGCGGCGCTGCTGCTGGCGCGGCTCCGGCTGCTGAAGCGAAGACGGAGTTCAACGTGATCC
>CAYZKI010000454.1:0-2038 GCA_964478745.1 uncultured Bacteriovoracaceae bacterium | reverse complement strand
GAACAGGACCTCGCCCTTCGCCTTCACGGGCCACCAGTTCGAGTTCCGCGCTGTCGGCTCTTCGGCCTCGCCGGCGGTCCCGGTCACGCTGCTGAACGCGGCGATCGCGGACGGTTTCGTCGAAGTGACGAACGCGCTCCAGGCGAAGCTCAATACCACCAAGTGGATCGACGCGGCGGCTCTCGAGGTAGTAAAGGAGATGGCCCGCGACACGGCGGCGATCCGCTTCGAAGGCAACAACTACTCGGAAGAGTGGGTGAAGGAAGCCGAGAAGCGCGGCCTGCCGAACCATCGCAAGACCCCGGAAGCGCTCCACGAGCTCGTCACGCCTCAGTCGAAGAAGATGATCTCGGAGCTGGGCATCTTCACCGAGGAGGAGATGGTCTCGCGCTTCCATGTCCGCATCGAGCGCTTCGTGAAGAATCTGATGATCGAGGTCGACACCCTGAGGTCGATCATCGACACGCAGATCATGCCGGCCTGCTTCGCGTACCACGGCGTGCTGGCTCAGGCCGCCGCCGCCGCGAAGTCGGTGGGTGCCTCGACCCCTCAGCTGCAGACCTTGAACAAGCTTTCGGTTCTCCTGGAAACGCTCCAGGAGAAGCGCGGCGCGCTCGAGACGAACATGCAGAAGGTGGATCGCGCCGCGGGCGACGAGGACAAGGCCAAGCTGCTCTCCCGCGAAGTCTCGACGGCGATGGCGGATGCCCGCGCGGTCTGCGACGAGCTCGAAGCCATGGTGGCCGACGACTTCTGGCCGCTGCCGAAGTACCGCGAGATGCTGTTCATCTCGTAGGAATCGGCCCATAAGAACGAAAAAGGCGGCGCTCAAGGGGGGACCTGAGCGCCGCCTGACTTCTTGATGGGGATCGGGGCGTCTTCTTTCCTGGCGCCCACGAGAGTGGTTATCGCTCACGGTCCTAAAAATCCGATGAAATCGGCGTGAAACTTCTTTAATCCGGCGCGTGCGGGGCGCTAACATCAGAGGGGCTTGACCCTTCTCTTCGGAACCACGATCTTCACGAGCGCTGCCCTGCTTTTCATGGTGCAGCCCCTCTACGCGCGGATGCTCCTCCCGTCCCTGGGAGGCGCTCCTTCGGTGTGGAACGCTTCCATGGTGTTCTATCAGCTCGTGCTCCTCGCCGGGTACGGCTACGCGCACTGGATCGTGCGCCTCAGCCCGAAGGCGCAGCGGGCGGTTCACCTGACAGTCTGCCTGATCCCGTTGATCCTTCTTCCAGTTAGCATCCCCTCGGGGTTGGGGGACCCGTCAGCCGACGAACCCTTGAGCTGGACCCTGAAGGCGCTGGCTCTCGCCGTCGGTATCCCTTTCTTCGCGCTCTCGACGACGAGCCCGTTGCTCCAGCGTTGGTACGCGGCGCGTACCTTGATGTCGTCCGGAGCTTCGCGCGACCCATACTTCCTCTATGCGGCGAGCAATCTGGGAAGTCTCTGCGGTCTTCTGGCGTATCCTCTCGCGGTCGAGCCGCTTCTCCGCCTGGGCGATCAGAGCCGTATGTGGTCCGTGGGGTACGTTTGCATGGCGTTGCTCTGCGCCGCCTGCGCGTTTCCGGTCCCGGCGCGTTCCTCGAGCGACGCGCCCCGTGCCGCCGTTCAGGCCGGAGAGAACCCGAGGTGGAGGGACCGGGGTCTGTGGATCCTCTGGGCGTTCGTCCCGTCGAGCCTCCTTCTCGGGGTGACGCAGTACCTTTCGACGGACATCGCGACGTTCCCGCTTCTGTGGGTCATCCCTCTCGCTCTCTACCTCCTGACCTTCGTAATCTGCTTCTCGGAGCGTTTCCGCGTGAGCGAGGCCCTGTTTCGACGGGTGTTTCCGATGGCGTTCGCGCCGCTGATCGCGGTAATCGCGTCCCGGGCAACGGAGCCGATAGGCGTCCTCCTGGGACTTCACCTCTTCGGGTTCTTCTGGTCGGCGGGCCTCTTTCACTCGAAGCTCGCTGCTTCCAGGCCGGCTCCTGTCCACCTGACCGAGTTCTTCCTGTGTGTTTCCATAGGCGGCGCGCTCGGAGGGGTATTC
>CAYZKI010000453.1:0-2043 GCA_964478745.1 uncultured Bacteriovoracaceae bacterium | reverse complement strand
CCAAGGTCTCTTTGAGCCCCGCTTCGAGGGATACCGCGTCCCTCCAACCCAGCGTCTCCCTGAGAAAGGTCGAGTCCAGCAGGTACGCCGCATCCTTGCCTGGGCGATCGCCCACGACCTCAACCGCGTCGGAGAAACGAACGCCCATCATCTCGCAGATCTTCTCGACCAGGCCCCGGATCGAGATCTGCACCGGCGTCGAGATATGATAGGCCGCGCTGGTCGGGGCATTCCGTGCGATCTTGAGAGTGGCATCGGAAACGTCGCGAATGTGAATGAACGACCGCACCGAATGGCCTCCGCCGTGAAGCTGCAGCTTCTTTCCGAGGCGGATGAACAGCATCGTCCTCGGAATGATACGGTAGAGTTGCTGGCCGGGCCCGTAGACGTTAGCCGCCCGAGTGAAGACCGCCGGAAAACCGTAGTTCTTGATGAAGGTTCGCAGGCTCATGTCGGCCGCTGCGCGGGAAACCGCGTAGGGCGTACTGGGATTGAAGGGCGCGTCTTCCTTCACGTTACCGGAGCAGCTTCCATACACTTCCGGAGTGGAGACGTGCACGTATCTCTTCAGATATGAGCGCTTCCTGAGCTGATCGTGAAGCCTGACGGTCGAGACGGCGTTCGTCATGAACCAGTGATCGGGATTCTGCCAGCTCTCAGCGACCATGCTTTGGGCGGCGAAATTCACCACGTAGTCGGGCTGCATGTCGTCGAGGACGGACATGATTCGAGGCAGATCGTGATTCAGATCAAGGGCGTGAAACGAATAAGAGCCCCTTCGCGGATTTGTCTTGTACGGCAGGAAAACGTCATTGGGCTCTTCAGACCGGCTGATCCCGCTCACTTCCGATCCTGCTTCGAGAGCGTAATCGACGAAGCTCGCGCCTGAAAAGGAATTGCTGCCCAGAACGACGATCTTTTCAGCCATTCTTAAGCCTCAGCTCCCTTGACCGGGTTCTCGCAGAGCCATCGCATGACCATGTGGCCGACAATGAGCTGTAGATCCTCCGCTAGCTGCATGTCCTGGACGGGGAAATGAATCGCCGTGTCTGCGAGCTCCAGGCACTTTCCGCCGGAGTAACCGAGGATCGCGAAAGCATGCATCTTCTTTTCCTTCGCGAGCTCCAAGGCACGTACGACGTTCGGAGAGTTCCCGCTGCCGGAAAGCGCGATCAGAATGTCGCCTGGCTCAGCCAATACCGCGAGCTGTCTCGAAAAGATCTCGGCATACGACACGTCATTCGCCAGGCAGGTCATGATCGAAGAGTCTGCCGTCAACGCATGAACTTTCAGTCCCTGGCCGTCACTCCTGGAAATGCCGTACAGGAAGTCATTCGCCAGATGCATCGCGTTCGCTGCGCTTCCGCCGTTCCCGATCACGAAGACTCGCTTCCCTGCCTTCCAGGCTCCACGAAGCGCTTTCGCAAGCTCCTCAACCGACGACCAGTCGGCCGCTTCCAGCGATGCGCGAAGCCGCGCCGCGTAATCCCCAAAGAACGGTGATGTCATAGAAGTTTAATTGAGTAGCGTTTCCGCGCCCAGGAATCAACGCGGAATGCCCGGCGTACGCCAAGAACCCGCGTTATTTCAGGTCGCTCGCAGGATTCGTTTGAATCGGTTGATCGCTCGGTTGAGAGTCAGGCCTTCGAGCTCCGCGATCCGACTTTCGAGTTGCTCAAGCCTGCGGGACTCAGCACCACGATTCGCCCAAGCCCGCCAAGGCTCGAGGGCCTCGACCATCGGAGCTTTATGCTCGGAATAAGAGTCCAAGACGGATGATTGAGTGAAGTACGCCCTGACGTCCGAGAATTCCGGAGACTTCAGGGCCTCGGTGATCATCCATAGGACCTCGGCCTGGGCTACCGGGTCCTTCATTCCCGCCCCGGAATACGAGGTAGGAAGAACCCGGAGCGCCGCGAGAGCGTCGGGCAGGTAGCAAATCCCGAATCGAAAAGCGATGGCATGGGACAGAAACCAGTCACAGTGCCACTTCAGTTCGCCTCGAAGCTTACCCACTGAAAAGACTGCCCTTTTGCGGGAGAT
>CAYZKI010000452.1:739-2054 GCA_964478745.1 uncultured Bacteriovoracaceae bacterium | reverse complement strand
CGAGTGCCGCGCCGCCGGCATCTCGCAGATCGGCGTGATCACCAGGAAGGAAGCGCCCGCCGCGCCGCCCGACGGCGGGCACTGAGACGCTCGACGAGCCCCGACGCCGACGACGTGCGAGCGATCCGCGGCAGCACTTCGTCGGTGAAGCGCTGGAAGCTCTCGTCGCCGAGCGGGGCGAGCAGCAGCGCGCGCAGCGGCAGGGTCTCCTCCGAAGCGAGGAGCCGCGCGGCGACCGAGTGGGCTATGCCGCCTGGCCAGGCGGCATAGCCATCGCCAGCGCCACCTGCGCGCGCGCCGCAAAAGTCATTGGACCAGCGCGGAGTCCGGCGCTAGTCTCCAGCCGCGCCGAATCCCGTTATCCCGCCCCGGACAGGCGGGGATCGTTAGAACCGTTCGTCTGGATAAATGTAGTTAGGCTGTTGCGATGGACGCATCAGTTCGAGCGAAGGCGCTGGCCAGGTTGCTCGCGCTTGGTTTCGCAGAGCCGCGCGACGCAGTGGCTTGGGTGGATTCTTTGATCGTCGAGATGCAAGTGCCCAACGAGTTCCTTATCGACGCCGCTCTGTCGGAGACCCGACGCGGGGAACTGATAACCGCCCTCGAAAGGTTTGGTGCTACAGCGAGAACGGGCGACGCCCCAGAGGTTTGGTCTGCCATCCTCGGCGGACTTCACGCATGGTTGCTCAAGCATCCCGATGATGGGCCGAGGATCGCTCACGCGTTGTTCAAAATGGCGGTTGCAGGCGAGTATCCCGACTCAGACGCGGAGGGAGAGATGTACTCGTTGGACGACCAGTACGGACTGGCGGTCAACGGGGTTTATGGCGCGCGCGGCGAGGTTGACGCCAAACTCCGGACGTTCCTCGCTCGTTATGCCGCCTAACAAGGCGATGGACCCGACCGGCTTGACCGGCGCTGCTCACACGCCAGCATTCTACGCCGGCGGGTCATCGCCCAGGCGTTAGACCGGAGCGCGGATGCGGAAGAACGCCGACAACGAGCGCCTGACTTCGATCGAGGAGGAGATCCGCCGACGGCTCGCCGAGCTGCTGCCATTGGTCGTCGTCGATGGGAGGCCGCTCTTCACCAATCGAGACTTCAATCCGCACGGTCTCTTGCCTGCGCACTACGGGGAGGAGTCTGACGAACTTCTTGAGCTGTGCCGGGAGGCGGAGAAGTTGAGGGGCCAACAGGGGATCGAGGACGAGGAGGCACCAAGCCGTTAGGCGGCTTGCGAGCGCAAATGGTAGATCTCCCCGTGTGAAGATTCGAGACCTGATCGCTCTGATCGAGACCGATGGCTGGATTCAGG
>CAYZKI010000452.1:0-729 GCA_964478745.1 uncultured Bacteriovoracaceae bacterium | reverse complement strand
GGAAACCGAATGTTGATCTTCCTCCGGGAACGTTGAACAGTGTCCTGAAGCAGGCGGGCCTGAAGAAGTAGGAGAAGCCATGCGCTACCTCGTCGTTGTCGAGCAGGGTCCCACATCGTTTGGTGCATACGTTCCCGATCTTCCCGGCTGCGTGGCCGCTGGAGAGACCCGAGACGAAGTGCTCGCTCTCATCCGCGAAGCGATCGAGTTCCACATCGAAGGTCTCCGAGAAGACGGTCAGCCAGTTCCCGCGCCATCGTCGACAAGCGAGGTCATCGACGTTGAAGCCGCCTAACCAGGCGCTGGAGCCGACCGGCTTGAACTGGCTCGCGTCTCGCGATCATCGCTGCGCGGCGGCTCAGCGCCACGGCGTTGGGCATCAATGAAACGCCTGGGAACGTGGATTCTTCCGCTTCTCGTCGCCGCGTGCACTCAGGCGCCGCGATCGCCGACCTTGAGTGATTCAGCGGTAGGGTTCTTCGGCGTCGCGACGCTCAAAGAAGATGGCACCATCTGCCTTCAGATGCGCTCGGAAGAGCCAGGACGGCCAGTTGCTGAGTCCTACTCCTGCTATGGCTCGGATCATTCGATGTATGCGGCGATTCGTCAGCACATCGGACCGATGCAGGTTGGCGAGGAGAAGGTCTTTGGCCCCTTTGAGTAGATCTGGGGCTCCGGTGTCGTTCGGCAGAGGCCTAACCTACTGGTGCAACCGAGGCGGGCCTGGAC
>CAYZKI010000451.1:0-2065 GCA_964478745.1 uncultured Bacteriovoracaceae bacterium | reverse complement strand
GGAGGGAGCCGGTCAGCACGCCGAGCAGCACGCCGAGCGACGCCACCAAGGCGAGCGCGATCAGATTTCCCGCGAAACCCCAAGAAATCGGCTGAAATTCGTCGTATCGCGAGGGATCGCACTCCCTCTCGGCGAGCTCGAGGACCGCGCGGTCGGAGGGACCGGCGATCTCTTTCAGGAGCGCGAGCCAGGATGCGCTCATGGCGAAGCGACCTTTCTGAGGGTGATCACCCAGTGCAGGCCGACCCACGGCGAGAAGAGCGAGGTGGTGATCCGGTCGGCGAGGCGGGCGAGCGGAAGCAGCGGGGCCGGGATCATCGAGCGCCTCATCACGCCGCCGCAGAAGAGATAGACGAGCCAGGGCAGCGGGCGGATCGACTCGATCCTGAGCCCGGGGAACTCGCGCTCGAAGCGCGCTCGATCGCGCACGAACACGATCCACGACATGGCCTGGTTCGAGTCGTAGGGCGAACCCGTCGTGGGGAAGCGCCAGTCGGGGGCGTCGGGACGGTAAGGCTCGGGGTGCATCCTCCCGAACACGATTCTCGACAGGCTGCTGTGCGCGACTTCGATCATCGAGACCACGCCGCCCGGGACGAGCGCCCGCTGGGCCTCGCGGAAGAAGGCCTCGGGCTCCGGAATGTGATGGAAGACGTGGGACATGAGGATGCCGCGAAGCGAGCCGTCGGCGAAAGGAAGCTTGCGCGCGTCGATGACGTGCTCGGCTACGCCGGCGACGAAGTCCGAGGTGATCACTTCGGGCAGCCGCTCCTTCAGGAAGCCGGCGCCGCTGCCGAGCTCGAGGACCTTGCCTCCGGCGGGAGCGGTGGCCAGGTCCTTCAGCTGTTCGTCGTACCACCGCTCGTAGCTGGCGCGGATGGGCGCCTTCGTCCTGAGGATCTGCTTCTGGGCGAGGAACCATTCGTCCGATCCGAGCGCGAGTCCCCTGAGCCGGGGCTCGGTCCAGAACGAGGATGGGTTGTCGGACATATAGCTGAATTCTAGCTCGAAGCGCGAAGAAAGACCAAGCGGCCCGTCCTCGAATCGTGATAAGTTGGGCGCGATCATGGAGAAAAAGCGGGATCTCGCAATCGTGCTCCGGTCGGTCGCCTTCCAGGAGCGCCATCGGATCGTCACCGCGCTTACCGAGGAACACGGCCTCGTGACGGCGATGGCGAAAAATTCCGTCCAGTCGCGTCGATTTGGGGGCGCGATCGAGCCTTTCGCGGCGAGCCTCTGGCACTTCAACGAGAAGGAAGGGGCGGAGATGCTCTTCCTCGAGAAGGCGGAGATCCGCCGGTCGTACGAGGGCCTGAGGAGGGATTTCGAGAGGCTTTCGCTGGCGAGCCTGTTCAACGAGCTGATGCTGAAGCTCGCGCCGCCGAGGCAGCCCGCGCCCGAGCTTTTCCGGATGCATTCGAACGCGCTCGCGGAGCTCGAGGATGCCCCCGGCGCCGGCATCGAGCCCGCGTTGCTCAACGCCTACCTCGCCAAGCTCCTGCACTGGAGCGGAAGCCAGCCTCAGATCGAGGCGTGCCTGCACTGCGAGCGGCCGCTCGACAGCCTGGAGCCGGGGCAGGCCGTGAGCTGCGTGGTCGCCGACGCGGGCTGGGTGTGCTCGAGCTGTCGCGCGCAGGACACGCGCCACGTGCGCAAGGACATGAACTTCGGCGCGTCGGAGAGCCGCGTCTTCGACCATGCGCTGCTGCGGATCACTTCGACCGCCGTGCAGGACTTCCAGCGAAGCCTGGTCGCGCCGATCCGTCAGGCCGTGAGCCTCGCGCAGGCCTCGCGCAACGAGCATCTGCAGCTGTTCCGCTTCCTGGAAGCGCTGTGCACTTACCATCTGCCCGGAGTGGATCGGCAGTCGTTGAAGAGCTTGAAGTTCCTGGACCTCACGCCGGCGATCTGAGCTGGGCGCTGGCGCGGAACCGGTTGTGGTTCGCGCACAGGAGCCTGAGGTTCTGGGCGCTGGTCTCTCCTCCGAGCGCGAACGGGAACGCGTGATCAAACTGCAGGTGGCGCGTTTCGGTGCATCTTCGGCCGGTGGCTTTGTCCCGGTACG
>CAYZKI010000450.1:0-2079 GCA_964478745.1 uncultured Bacteriovoracaceae bacterium | reverse complement strand
CGAGTGGGACCTGACCTCGCGCGAGTCGCTGATGGACTACGCGAAGAAGCACAAGGCGGCCGGCAACGGATTCGGCTTCGGGATGGTCGGGCCGGATGACGTCACACGCACCCTTTCCGCCCGGTACTACAAGGACGGATCCGAAATCCTCGTGCGTCGACCCCTCGGTCCACCGCGCCGCTTGACTCCGCGGGAATGCGCTCGCCTCATGGGGTTTGATCGACCCGGCCGCGAGCCGTTCAAGATCCCGGTGTCCGACACGCAGGCCTATCGGCAGTTCGGAAACGCCGTTGCCGTTCCCGTGGTGGCCGCAATCGCCAAGGCACTCGTGCCATATGTGCGTGGCGAACGAACTGGTTCAGGGCTCACCATGGATGACGTGACGCCGCTCGCGCTCGCAGGCGACTGATTCGTGGCGGACATCGTGACTCCCGCAACACGGAGCCGGATGATGGCTTCGATCAAGGGACGGGACACGATACCTGAGCGAATCGTACGGTCGCATTTGCACAGGGCGGGTCTGAGATTCAGGTTGCATCAGCGCGCTCTCCCGGGGCGTCCCGATATCGTGCTTCCCCGTTGGAAAGTGGCCATCTTCGTACACGGCTGTTTCTGGCACCGGCATGAGGGCTGTCCGCAGGCGGCCACGCCGTCGTCCAACGTTGAGTTCTGGCGTCGCAAGTTTCGCGAGAATGTTGAGCGTGACACAAGGAACCAGGCGGCGCTCCGCCGATCAGGGTGGCGGGTGTTCACGGTCTGGGAGTGTCGCACCACCCCGCGAGTGCTTGATGCGCTCGTCAGGAAGATCCGCAACTGAGCCCCAGCATGAGCGAAATCGAAAGCGATGTGAGAGAGCTGGCCGATTGGCTGGCCTCGGTGTCGGGGCCCCAATGGCTCTGGTACGCGAAGTACCTCTCCGCCAACGACACCTACGCAAAGAAGAACGTGCATCAAGGTGGTCCGCACTTGGGCAAGCCGCTTTTTGCGGAGGCTTTCCCCGAGCTGACCCGCCGAGCTGAACGAGAAGCAAATCCGGATCTCACACTTCCCGCTCGCATCGATTCACACGGTGAAGCAGTCGATCTCAGGCTGGTCTGGTACAACTCCAAGCGTCTGTCCGGTCAGAAGAACGGTCGTGACGAAGCACGCTTGACGCGGTGGGGTAGCTCCGACTCACCCCTCGTCGAACCGGATGCCACTGGTTCACTCGTGGTCTTCGCATTCCGCCTGCAAGAGCAGGGTGATGCCGACGCCCTCCGCGTTTGGCGCTGCCGCTCTCTGCCGGAAGAAGACTATCTGCTGGATCGCCTGCCGGACGTGGCACCCGGTGCCGGCCGCATCGTATCCCCGAGTGGTGCGTTCGCCTCGGACGTCTCCACAGGCAGCTGCGCACTTGCAGATGACGAGATCCCGGACGACTGGAAAGCGGCCTTCCCGAGTGGCGATTCCCTCGTGCAGTGGGCGGCCTCACGTCGTATTTCGAAAGGCAGTGCCGACCGACGACTCACGGAACGGCGGCGTTGCGAAGAGCAGGTCTTCTACTCCGTTGAGCGCTATCACGCGATGCCGCGCATCAACAGCGGTTTCCAGTCCGTCGAGGCATTCGTAGAGTTTGCGGGTTCACTGACCAACCGTCGGAAGTCGCGCAGCGGCCGCTCTCTCGAGTTGCATGCCCGCCTGATCTTCTCCGAGGAGGAGATCGAGCATGCGTGGCAGGCGCGCACTGAGAACCGGAAGGCTCCTGACTTCATCTTTCCGTCAGAGGCGGCGTATCACGATCCGCGCGTACCGTCGTCCACACTGCGCATGCTTGCCGCAAAGACGACGTGCAAGGATCGCTGGCGTCAGATCCTCAACGAGGCGGATCGCATCCCCGTCAAGCACCTGCTCACCTTGCAGGAGGGTGTGTCAGAGCCGCAGTTCAAGGAAATGCAGGAGGCCGGAGTCCGGCTTGTGGTTCCCGAGCCGGTCGTGTCGAGCTACCCGGATGAGGTGAGGCCGCACCTGCAGACTCTCGAACAGTTCCTGGCCGAGCTCAGGCAGATTGAACGCGACTGAGCTCGGATTGCGGCTCTGCAA
>CAYZKI010000449.1:501-2101 GCA_964478745.1 uncultured Bacteriovoracaceae bacterium | reverse complement strand
CCGATGAACTGAATCTTCAGCCCCGGCGCGAGCCGGTAGCCTTCCTTCCAGTTCAGAAGGTACTGCGGCCTGCGCACGTCAGGCTCGATCAGCTTCCTCAGGCGGTTGATGTTGTAATACAGCTTGTTGTCGTGAGCTTCCGGCCGATAAGCCTCGCGCCAGACATGTTGAATGATCTCGGCCTTCGACAGGCCGCGATCGAAGTCGTCGCCCGAGCGGTTGTGCGCTCCGGTGAGCGCCTCGAGGATGTCCAGGAGGACGTATTGCTTGCCGAGCGAGATCTCGCCGCCTTCGCGCGTCTTGACGACGGCCTTGCGGCTGTCGATGAGCAGGTCGACGGCGTCCTGCTCGAGGCGCGCGCGCTCCGAGGTGATCTCGCGGCGGAGCAGCCCGAACTCGCGTGAGCTCGCGGCCTTCTCGAGAAGATCAAGGTACCAGTAGGCCTGCGTGAAGTTGCGCTGATGGCGCGCGATGCGCGCGTAACCGTAGAGCGCGTACAGGTGATAGAACCAGTTGTGCTCGCTCAGGAACGCGCCATGCGCCTTCTGATACCAGGCGATCGCGCCGATGTAGTCCTTCTGCCGTTCCTGGATGTCGCCGAGAAGCAGGTAGACGTTTCCGCTCAAGCCGCGGAACCCGCTCGTGCCCCAACGGCGAAGCACTTCCTCGCCCAGCCATTGCGCCCGGCGATAGCGCCCCCGCAGGACGAGTACGCCCGCAAGCGCGATCCACCCGCGAGCGATCGCCTCTTCCGAGGTCTCGACATCCGAATACAGCGCGTTCTTCGGATCCTTGCGGATCGCGCGCAGATACCGGTGAAAGAGCCGCTGCGCCTGCCAGTGCTGGCGGCGGAAGCGCGCGATGCGCCCCTTGCAGAACCACGCCATGGCGGGAAGCTGCCGGGGGTACGCGGCGATCAGATGATCGAGCTGCTCCTCGATCGCGACGACCGCGGGCTCATCGAGCGCTTCGCAAGCGAGACGGAGCATGCCCGAAAGCGCTTCCATCATCCCCTTGGGATCGTCGATCCGCTTGGCGACACGATAGGCCATCTCGTAGGCGGCGCCGGCCTCCTTCAGCTCGCACTTCTCCGAGCGGAGCCTTCCGAGCTGCAGCCAGTTGGCGATCGCGGAAACGTCTTTTTCGGACGACGCTTTGCGCGAGCTTGCGCGAGCCGCGTCCTTGACGCCGGATTTGCCGCTCTTCGCGACCTTCTTTGGCGCCTTCTGAGCAAGACCCCGCGGAGGTGTCAGGCTTCGAAGCGGTTTTTTTGGAATTCTTTTTTCTTTAGCCATGAAGTGTTTAAGAGCCGCAAGCGAGGCGCCCATGCTAGTAGAGTTTGCCGGGGAGTCAACACTTAGGTGCTCGGATAGCGATGGAACTTTTTTCTCAGTTTTGGCCCGCGGAACGGGAAGAACGCCATAAAGCGGTTTTGTTACATGGGATGGGCGGGACAGGCGCGCTCTGGCGCCCCGTCGCCGTGGGGCTCGAGGATTCGTGCAGCGTGCTCGCGCCCGATCAGCGGGGCCACGGAAAGAGCCGGGTCGCCACATCGTCGGCCTCTCGCGTGCCGGCTCTCTATACGCCGTTGGAGTACGGA
>CAYZKI010000449.1:0-491 GCA_964478745.1 uncultured Bacteriovoracaceae bacterium | reverse complement strand
CCTGGGTTTTTCCGGTCAGGCCGGCGGCGGCCTGGGCGACGGGCTCGCGCAGTTTCTGAAGCTCCTCCCCGAGGGCTTCGCCTCGCGCGCGGAGGCCCGCGATTTCATGAACGCCCATTGCCCGGACCCCTCGATCGCGCAGTATCTGATGGCCGTCAGCGTGACCGAGCCTTCCACGGGGCGCCTGACCTTCCCGTTCGACCATGGTGCCCTCATCCAGACCATCGAGGCGGCGCGCGACTCCTCGGTTCGGGAGTGGATCCGGGAGGCCGGGGGCCGGGGCCTTCCCGTCCTGGTCCTCCGGGGTGCAAGCAGCCTGGTCTGGTCCCGGGAGGAGTTCGAGCGGGAGCAGGCTGACCTGGCCAGATTCCCTTCTATCCGCTTCGAGGAGTTCGCAGGCGCCAGCCACGGGCTCCCATTCGAGCAGAGGGTCGCCTTTGTCCAGAGGCTCAAGACCTTCTTTGACCAGGTCACCGGTGACACATAGACTC
>CAYZKI010000448.1:0-2101 GCA_964478745.1 uncultured Bacteriovoracaceae bacterium | reverse complement strand
GTTTACCGAACTCCTCTCAGCCCGCTACCCGATCATCGCGGGACCCATGTTCCTCGTCAGCGACGAGAACCTGGTCACAGCCGTGAGCGAAGCCGGAGGCGTGGGCGCGATGCCTTCGCTCAACTGGCGCACCACCGAGGAGTTCCGCGCGGCCGTGCGCAACGTGAAGGCGCGGACGAATAAACCATTCGCCGTGAACCTGATCGTCAATCAGGCCAGCCCGCGCCAGTATCCCGACCTCGAGGTCTGCGAGCAGGAACGGGTTCCGATGATCATCACCTCTCTCGGGAACCCCCGCGAGGTCATCCAGCGCATGCACGCGGTGGGCGGCAAGGTTTTCTGCGACGTCACCAATCTCGAATACGCGAAGAAGGTCGAGGACCTCGGCGCCGACGGCGTCATCGCCGTCTCGCAGGGCGCGGGGGGCCATGCCGGCCCGATCTCCCCTCTCGTGCTGATCCCTTATCTCAAGAAGCATCTCCGCATCCCGATCGTCGCGGCGGGCGGAATCGCCACGGGCGAGCAGGTCGCCGCCGCGCTCCTGCTCGGGGCGTCGGCCGTGCAGATCGGCACGCGTTTCATCGCGAGCCGCGAGGCGAAGGTGCCCGACAACTACAAGAACGCCATCCTCGAGGCCGACCCCGAGGACATCGTCCTGACCGAGAAGATCTCCGGGACGCCCGCGGCCGTGATCAACACCCCGTACGTGAAAAAGCAGGGCCTGAAGCTCAACCCGATCGAGAAGCTCCTGCTCACGAACCCGCAGACCAAGAAGTACGTGAAGATGGCGCGCGTATATTTCGGAAGCCGCGCTCTTTCCAAGGCCGTCGCCACGACGACCTGGAAGGAAGTCTGGAGCGCCGGACAAGGCGTGGGCCTCATCGACGACGTCATCCCGGCCGCCGCGATCGTCCAGCGCCTGGTCGCGGAGTACGAGGCCGCGGCGAAGAAGCTCCCCTAGTCGTGCCCGTGCCCGTCGTGCGCGCCGGGCTTTTCGGTCGAATGGACGGCTCCGGGCTCGGCCGTCGGAAGGGCCATGTTCTCGTGTGAGTGAGGGACCAGATAGAGCACCGCTCCCATCGCCGCGACCGCGAGGCCCGTGATCACGTCGCCGTAATGCTCGAGCAGCGGATGATCGAGCTTCATCAGCCCGCGCGAAACTAGGAGCGTCGCCCCGCCCAGGGCGAGCAGCACGCCGATCGAGAAAGTGACCATCGAGACGATGGCGGCCGTGGGCCCGTAGGCGGCGGCCGCCGCGAAGATCGGGAGCACCGCCACGCACGGGATCATTCCCGTGGAGAAAAGCAGGATCAGCGGCTCCTTCTCGCGCTCGACGTCGGGCCCGTGGTGCTCGTGTCCGTGACAGCTCGAGTGCCTGCGCCAGCCCACGGCCGCGTAGGTCAGGCCGAAAGCGACGAGCGCGAGCGCGGCGTAGCGCTCGATGCGCTCGTCATGCGCCGAGATCAGCCGCGACTCGACGAAGATCGAGACCACGCCGAGAGCGACCGAAACGAGGATGTGTCCCGAGCCCGCGATCGCCGCGGCGAGCAGCGACTGCCGGACCGACCATTTGCGCGAGGACGCCAGCAGCACCACCGGCAGCCAATGCCCGGGGGCCATCGAATGCATGAAGCCGACGAAAGCCGCTGAGAGCGCGAGAAGTGCCATCGGTCACTCGGCCCCGTAGAGGCAACGGGCGCGCATCTTGTCGTTATCCTGAAGCACCGTTTTCGCTCCGTTCGCGCTGGCTCTCGGGAACATCACCGCCTCGTAGTACGGATGGCCGGGCCCGATGCTCGAGCACGCCCGGAGATCCGTCGTGTGCTTGTCCCGATCCGTGGCGCAGGGATGGCCCAGGCCCATCGCGTGACCGAGCTCGTGAAGGGCGACGCCCTGGATCTCCCCCGCGGCCTGGTCCGGATTGATGATCATCACCTGGCGCAGGAGCTTACTCTTGCCGGCTCCTCCCGTGCAACGCATGGTTACGGCCATCGCGGAATCGTGGAGATCGAGCGTGTTCCAATGGAAGGGCGAGTTCTCCCGCACGATGTAGAGCGTGTCGTCCCGGTGCGACTTGCGCTCGCACTCGTCCAGGACGAAG
>CAYZKI010000447.1:0-2118 GCA_964478745.1 uncultured Bacteriovoracaceae bacterium | reverse complement strand
CACGCGGCCTTCGTCGGCCCATGGAGCTATGGCGCAGCCGCGAGGCATATCCGGTTCGAGGGAACGGACGTCGATCCTCCGTCGGAAACGCAGCTGCGCCTCCGGGTGCTCCGGAAGGTCAGCCTCGGCGAGGGTTTGGTGCTCCAGCCGGGCCTTCAGGCCGTGGGCGTGACCCAGGTGGGCTCCTTTCCGGAGGCGCTCGTCCTGGGCGAAAAGAGGCTTCTCGAGAATGCGAAGCTCTACGCGCGGATCGGCGTATCGAGGAAGATCCCCTCGCTCGTCGACCGCTACTACCGGGTGCCCTTCTACGTCGGGAACCCCGAGCTCAAGCCGGAGACCGCCTGGACCGCGCAGGCCGGTTTCGCGGCCGAAGGGCTCGTCGGCTGGAGCTGGGATTTCTCCGCCCTGGGCCAGACCCGCAGCGATGCGATCGTCGGCGTGACGCTGCCCGACTCCCGCGCGTCGCTGGCCAACCAGGGTTCGGCGTCGATCGCCTCATTCACCGCGATCGCACGCAAGGAGCTTTCCGCCCGCTGGGAGGTTCGCGCGGCCGTCACGGCTGCCTCGTCCACCGTGACCGCCACGGGCGCTGATTTTCCTTATCTTCCCGATGCTTTAGGTGTTCTCTCGGTGATCTATCAGTCGCCGCTCAAAGACCTCCAGACCCAGCAGAATCGCTGGCGCGTCAGCGCCAATGCCCGCGGATCCACCCGGATCCCGCTGACAGCGGCTTCGAGCCTTCCCGGCTACGGATACGTCGACCTTCAGGGCCAGGTTCACGTAACGGACGGCGTTATGCTGGGGGCGCAGGTGGACAACCTTTTCGGCCGCTCGATTGTCCTGATCTCAGGCGAACCTCCTCTCCAAAGAGCCGTTTCCGCCATGGTTTCAGGAACTTTTTAAGCTCTGCCGGGCTGAATTCCATTGATCGTGCCCTGGGCCATATGTATTAAGGAGCAACTAGAACACACATTCCCGCCTACGTGGTTCTGGCAATCGAGCGAAGTAAAGAGCCTCGAACGCCAGTGCAGGGAATGGAGGGGAAACCCCAGCCGGTTGAAAGTGGTTTTCGACGGGCCCGGAGGTTTCCAGAAAACCGCGGATTCAGCTTTCGCTCTTTTCGAGTACCGCTGCCTTTCCGCTCTCAATGGAGTCCTAATGCCTGCAGTTACTATGCGTGAACTTCTGGAATCCGGCGTGCACTTCGGTCACCAGACCCGCCGCTGGAATCCCCGGATGAAGCCCTACGTTTTCGGTGCCCGTAACGGCATCTACATCATCGATCTTCAGAAGACGGTCGACCAGACCCGCGCCGCCTGCGCCTTTGCCGCCCAGGTTTGCGCCGAGGGCAAGAAGGTCCTCTTCGTCGGCACCAAGAAGCAGGCGAAGGACGTCATCCAGGACGAAGCTCGCCGTTCGAACATGTACTACGTCAACAACCGTTGGCTGGGCGGCATGCTCACGAACTACCAGACCGTGAAGGCCTCGATCGATCGCCTCAAGAAGCTCGAGGCGATGAAGAACAACGCGGCTGAATGGAGCGAAGTCCCGAAGAAGATGCAGTCCCGCTACGAGCGCGAGATGGAAAAGCTCCACAAGTCGCTCGGCGGCATCCAGGACATGAAGAAGCTCCCGGGCGCGATCTTCGTGATCGACACCGAGAAGGAGCACATCGCGATCAAGGAAGCCAAGAAGCTCGGCATCCCGACCATCGCCGTCGTGGACACGAACTGCGATCCTTCCGACATCACCTACGTCATTCCGGGCAACGACGACGCGATCCGCTCGATCCGCCTCTTCGCCCGCCTGATCGCCGACAGCTGCATCGAAGGCGCCAACACCTTCCAGGAAAAGCTCCGCGCCCAGGATGCCGCCGCCAACGCGGACAAGGACGAGACGGAAGAGAAGAAGGTTTCGCGCTTCGAAGGTGACATCGACCTTCGCGGCATCGACGAAGCCGACCTCGAAGCCCAGGAAGAGACCGCCGAAGGCGGCGAATCGACCGAAACGACGACGGAAAAGAAGTAAGGAATATGGAAATCTCAGCAACTCAAGTCAGGGATCTCCGCGAGAAGACCGGCGCGGGGATGATGGATTGCAAGAAGGCGCTCGTGGAAA
>CAYZKI010000446.1:0-2132 GCA_964478745.1 uncultured Bacteriovoracaceae bacterium | reverse complement strand
GACCTGATCTTCGGCATCCTCCAGAAAAAGGCTGAAAAAGACGAGCATATCTACGCGGACGGCGTTCTGGAGTGCCTGCCGGACGGCTTCGGCTTTCTTCGCGCTCCCGATTACAACTACCTTCCGGGCCCGGACGACGTTTACGTCTCGCCGTCGCAGATCCGCCGCTTCGGCCTGCGCACGGGCGACACGGTCAGCGGCTCGGTTCGCGCGCCGAAGGAAGGCGAGCGTTACTTCGCCCTTCTCAAGGTCGAGCAAGTCAATTTTCAGGCGGCCGAAGCGAACACCGAGAAAGTCCTCTTCGACAACCTCACTCCTCTTTATCCGAACAAGCGCATCAATCTCGAGTATCAGCCGACAAACTACAGCACGCGCATCATCGACATGCTCGTCCCGCTCGGCAAGGGCCAGCGCTGCCTGATCGTCGCGCCTCCGCGCGCGGGCAAGACCGTCCTCATGCAGGACATCGCCAACGCGATCACCAGCAACCATCCCGAGATCAAGCTCATCGTTCTCCTGATCGACGAGCGCCCGGAAGAAGTCACCGACATGCAACGTTCGGTGAAGGGAGAGGTCGTCAGCTCGACGTTCGACGAGCAGGCCTCCCGCCACGTCCAGGTCGCCGAGATGGTGATCGAGAAGGCCAAGCGTCTGGTCGAGAACAAGTACGACGTCGTGATCCTGCTCGACTCGATCACCCGCCTCGCGCGCGCCTACAACTCGGTCGTTCCCCCTTCGGGCAAGATCCTTTCGGGCGGCGTCGATTCGAACGCCCTCCACAAGCCCAAGCGCTTCTTCGGGGCGGCCCGCAACATCGAGGAAGGCGGCTCGCTCACGATCATCGCGACGGCCCTGGTGGAGACCGGGTCGCGTATGGACGAAGTCATCTTCGAAGAGTTCAAAGGTACAGGTAACTCCGAAATCCACCTCGATCGCAAGCTGATGGAAAAGCGCATTTTCCCGTGCCTGGACATCAATAAGTCCGCGACACGAAAGGAAGAAATGCTCATCCCGAGCGATGTACTGAACCGGATCTGGATCCTCCGCAAGGTGCTCCATCCGATGAACACGGTCGATGCGATGGAGTTCGTCCTCGATAAGGTTTCCCATACGAAGACCAATCAGGACTTCATCAAGGGAATGAGCGGCTAAATCCGCTAAAGGCAAGTGATTGACCCGGCTTTCGGGTCTGTGATACGCCACCGGAACTTTAATACTGACCGGGCCGGGCACGCCAGGCCGAGCGTCCTAAGAGAGATTTCGCTTATGAAACAGGGAATTCATCCAGTTTACACCGAGACCACCGTCAAGTGCGCTTGCGGCAACGTCATCGAGACCCGCGCGACCAAGGAAGATATCCGCGTGGAAATCTGCTCGAACTGCCATCCTTTTTATACGGGCAAGCACAAGTTGCTCGATACCGAAGGCCGCGTCGAGCGCTTCCTCAATAAGTACAAGAAGAAGTAAGCGTTTCCCGCCAGAGTTGATTAAGATCCTTTCTGATGGCGGGATCCAATGCAGGCGTAGCTCAATTCACGAGCCTGGGAGGCCAAGCGGTTCTCGAAGGCGTGATGATGCGTTCTCCGCACTTCATCGCCGTCGCGGTTCGCCGGCCCAACCAGCGCATCGTCGTCCGCCATCTTCCGTATTCGAGCTGGAGCCAGAAATTTCCCGTCCTCAAGAAGCCGGTCCTTCGCGGCGTCGCGACGCTGCTTGAGTCGCTCATTCAGGGCGTCCAGGCGCTGAACTTCTCCGCGAACGTCGCCGTCGAGTCCGAGACCCAGGAGAAGCTCTCCGGCTGGGCGGTGGCCGTCTCCATGGTAAGCGCGATCGCGCTGGGCCTGGGGCTCTTCGTCGCCCTGCCGCATGTCCTTACCGTGCTCATGACCGACGGTCTTGTTTCGGCCAACAGCCCGGTCTTCCATCTGCTCGATGGCATCATCAAGATGGGCATCCTGCTCGCGTACGTCTACCTGATCGCCCTGATGCGCGACATCCACCGCGTGTTCCAGTACCACGGGGCCGAGCACAAATCGATTTACGCGTTCGAGGCGGGCGAGGAGCTCACAGTCGAGAACGCGCGCCGGCACACGACGCTTCATCCTCGTTGCGGCACGAGCTTCCTCCTGTTC
>CAYZKI010000445.1:0-2133 GCA_964478745.1 uncultured Bacteriovoracaceae bacterium | reverse complement strand
CGCGAGCAGTATCTGGAACAGGTGAAGGCGGGCCTTGAGTTCCTCGAAGGTCAGACCGACGAGCTGCGGGCCGAGCTGGAGGTGGAGATGAAGAAGGCCGCCGCCGCGCTGGAGTTTGAGAAGGCCGCCCAGTTGCGCGACGCCCTCGAGGACATGAAGCGCACCGTCCAGAAGACGGAGAAGTTCGAGCGCATCCCCTACAAGCTGCCCGTGGCGATCAATCCGGAGTCCGACCTCCGCGAACTGGCCCGCGTGCTCGGCCTGCCCGCGCCGCCGGCGCGCATCGAGGGCTTCGACATCTCGAACATCAGCGGCACGTTCATGGTCGCCTCGATGGTCAGCTTCTGGCACGCGCGCCCCGACCGGGCGAACTACCGGCGCTTCCGGATGAAGACCGTCACCGAGCAGAACGACTTCGCCTGCATGGCCGAGACGATCCGCCGCCGCTACTCGCGACTGCTCAAGGAAGTGCGAAGTGGGAAGCCGGAAGCGGGAAGCGGCGACGGCGGTGAAGCCAGCCCGCAGGAACTCCAGCGCGCCATGGACGACGTGAGCCGCGTGATGCACGGCCAGCCGCTCCGCGCGAACACCGACGCAACGGCCGCGCGGTTGGAAGACAGGAAAACAGGAAAGCAGGAAGACGAGAGAGCGAGCAACACTTCCGACTTCCAACTTCCGACTTCCGACTTCCCCGAAGCCCCCTGGGTTCCCAAGCCTCCAGCGAAGCCGAATCTGCCCGACCTGATCCTGATTGATGGCGGCAAGGGGCAGCTCAACGCGGCCTGCGAGGAGCTGGCCAGCCTCGGCCTCAGCCACATTCCGATCATCGGCCTGGCCAAGGAGAACGAGGAGATTCACCGCCCCGGCGAGCGGGATCCGCTGATCCTCGGCCTCGATCACCAGGCGGTGAAGCTGCTCCAGCGCGTGCGTGACGAGTCGCACCGATTCGCCAACACCTACAACGCGCAGCTCCGCCTCAAGAAGATCAGCGAGAGTGTTCTCGACGAGTTCCCCGGCATTGGCGAGGCGCGGAAGCAGGCGCTCCTGAAACGTTTCGGCTCCATCCAGCGGCTGCGGCTGGCGCGGATCGAGGAAATCGAGCAGGTGCCCGGCTTCGGCGGCACGATGGCGACGGAGCTGAAGCGCTTCCTGGCGGCGCGGGAGGAAGCCATAAAGCCGTCCGCGCTTCGTCCTTGAGCGTGACTCCCGGCCCGCCTTTGCCAAAGCTTCCACTGTCTTCCATGAAAACATGTTCGTTCGCCACGTTGGGGTTGTCGCTGTCGCTCAGCCTCGCGCTCTTCGTCCCGTCCGGGCTGGCCCAGACCAGGTCCACCCAGCATTCGCCGCCGCTCCGGGAAGCCGCCCCGTCACGGGCCGGCGTCTCGGCCGAACGCCTCGCGCGCATTGATGCGATGTGCGAGGACGCGATCCGCGAGAACCGCATTCCTGGCGTGGTGGCGCTCGTCGCCCGCAACGGAAAGATCGTCTATCACAAGGCGTTCGGCCTGGCCGACAACGAGGCCGGCCGCGCGCTGAAGCGCGACGACATCTTCCGCATCGCCTCGCAGACCAAGGCCATCACCGCCACCGCCGTCATGATGCTGTGGGAGGAGGGCCGATTCCGCCTCGACGATCCGGTGTCGAACTGGATTCCCGAGTTCAAGGGCGCGCAGGTGCTCAAGACCTACAACGAGACCGACGGCACCTGGACTGGTGAGCCCGCGAAGCACGAGATCACGATCCGCCACCTGCTCACGCACACCTCGGGCATCGGCTACGGCGTCATCGATGGCGATGAGCGCTTCAAGAAGCTCTATGCCAAGGCCGGCGTGACGGACCTGTTCACCACCGAGCCGGTCACCATCGGCGACAGCGTGAAGCGACTCGCGAAGCTCCCGTTGCACCATCACCCCGGCGACAAGTTCACCTACAGCGAGGGGCTCGACGTGCTGGGTTACTTCATCGAGGTCGTCAGCGGGATGCCCTTCGACGTGTTCCTGCAAAAGCGCCTGTTCGGCCCGCTCGGCATGAAGGACACCGGCTTCTACCTGCCCGCGGAAAAGGCCGGCCGCCTCGTCGCGGTCCAGAAGCCCGAGGGCGACAAGTGGGTCCGCTACCCGGTCACCTTCTACG
>CAYZKI010000444.1:0-2134 GCA_964478745.1 uncultured Bacteriovoracaceae bacterium | reverse complement strand
GAGCACGCCGAGCAGCTTCTTGAACATGTGGTCGAAAGCCTCGTCGGCCTAACGTGTGCTTCTGCTGCGAGGGCTTCCATTAAATGCGGTTGTGGGGCCTCGGCACACCTTTCATAAGATGAAGCCGAGGCCCCACAACCGCTACATTAGCTGCCCTCGTCGGCAGCAAGCGTCGTTATGCGGCTCCGTCGGCGCGCTTCGAATGCTTGTCGTTCAAGCCCTTGGCGTCGATGACTCGCCGGACGAACTTCACGAGATGCATGGGTGCATCCTTGCGCCTTCCGTCGGCTCGCGGAGTCTCGCGCAGTAGGGGGTGGCGATACTGGACTTCGCCAGTGCGATGGAGCGGGACGACGTCGCCACCCAGGTCGATTAGGATGTCGTCAAGGACGCGGCGATTGATGCCGTAGTGCGGATACTGCATGGGAAACCTCGGAATGTTGTGCGGGCAATAATCCCGCGGTGGAATGGCGCCGACTGTCGGCGCCGGACTGCTAGAAGGAACGAACCCCTTGCTCGACCGACTGCACGGGCTTGATGCTTGACGACGGAATGCCGTAAAGACGTTCCACGTGCTCGTCTAAGTCGAGGAACTCTGGCGACATCTCTGGCTCCGTTCTCAGGCGCCTCTGCCACCGAGAGTCGAGCGCTTGCCCGAAGAACGCGAGTACAGGCTTACGGTCCGGATGCTCCTGGGCAACCCGAGCCAGCGGCTCAGCAAGGCCGAAGCTATCGCTCACAACGACGATCCGATGCATGTCGGCTAGCCGTCCAATGGCGTAGGCGATAGCGGGGTCAAATCGAACGAGGCGTGACGACGCCGACCGAGTATCCGCAGCCATACCGAAGACGACCACCGGATCGACGAGGTAGCTATCGCTCGGTGAGAAGCCTCGCACCTGCCAGTGAAGGCGCTTCTCGACGAAATCGATGAAGCGAGACTGTCCTTCGTTCTGCGGCGCATGGGAGGTCCACATAGCCCACACGTTCGTGGCGCTACGCAGAGCGGGAGCACCCACGTCTGGATAAGCCTCGGTGATGAGCGAGGTCAGGGCGCCGTAATCGAGCTGCCCGGGGTAGAGTGCGCGTGAATGCAGGAAGAGCGCACTACCATCAATAAAAACGGCGCCACCTTGGGCGCCGAGATTCCGGCCCGGGGTACCGGGCCTACGAACGGAACTAGGCATAAGAGCTCCAATAAGGAGGTGTGTCTAGAAGATACAGTCAAATCCTTGCGAGCGCAAGCAGAAAATATCTGAGGGTGCGCCGGTCCGCATAACGTGGGCTTCTGCTGCAGACACTCCATAAGATGCGGCCGCGCAGCGGCCGCCACCATAACGTGGCTGACAGCAGCAAGCGTCGTTATACGGCGCCCTCGCCTCGCAAGCGACTCCAGGCGTCCCGTGGCGACAGAATCGGGAGTGGCGCCCGCGAGGCCAGGACGAGGAGGTCTTGATCGCCGGACACCAGCAGGTCGGCGTCACCGGCGACCGCGGACGCCAGCACCCACGCGTCGTCCGCATCGCGGACCTTGAGGGAGAGCAACGCGGCGGGCTTCGGAATCACCGTCTGGTCGCGCAGCAGCTGTTCAATCACGTCGACGTGGGCCGCCGGCACCTTGAACCGCTTGGTGAGGACGCGACGGAGTTCGACGAGGTTGACCTCGCCGGTCAGGACGTCATGTTCGGCGAGCAGCAGACGCATCAGGTCGGCGCACAGGCCGCGGGCCGCGAACGCGCTAATGAGCACGTTCGTGTCGAGGAAGACCCTCACGAGACGTCGGCGAAGACGTCCTCGTCGGTGAGGAACCCCTGGGCCTCGGCGAGCGGCAGCATCGCGCGGCGCGCCTGCTCGAAGCGCGCGAGGGCCAGCTGGCGGCGCAAGGCGTCACGTACGAGCTCGCTGCGGCTCCGCCCGAGCTGGCGGCTCAGCCGGTTGAGCTCACGCTCGAGCTTCGCGTCGAGGCGGATGGTGACGGAGGCGGACTTCATGTAAGACAATGTAGTGCGCACACTGTCGTTCTGCAAGCACGCGCCGCGTCCGTATAACGTGGGCTTCTGCTGTGAACGCTTCAATAGAAAGCAGTGGTGGGGCGGCCGCTAGGCCGTCCCATGCTCCACAAGGCGGCCGCCCC
>CAYZKI010000443.1:0-2137 GCA_964478745.1 uncultured Bacteriovoracaceae bacterium | reverse complement strand
GTCCCGGACATCTCCATCATTGGCGGCTATCGGCGCTTCACCGACGTCGACGCGAATGCCTTCGTCGTGGGTGCGTCGATTTCGTTGCCACTCTTCGACAAGAACCGTGCGGGCGTCCAAGAGGCCGAGAGTCGGTTAGCCAAGGCGCACGAAGAACGGCGCGCTGCGGAAATGCGAGTGGCCGCCGCGCTCGCGGACGCGTACGCTGAACTCTCGAGCGCCCACGACGAAGTGGCGGCTCTGCGCTCCACAGTGCTGCCCGGATCGCAGCAGGCCTTCGAGGCGGTGAGCGAGGGCTATCGCCTGGGGCGGTTTGGCTTTCTCGACGTGCTGGAATCGCAACGCACGCTGGTCACAAGCGGCAGTCAGTACCTGCGAGCGCTCTCCGACTATTACAAAGCAGTGGCAAACGTCGAGCGTCTCATGGGCGCTCCGCTAAATGAGAGTGCCGGACTGTCGGCTCCCAAGGAGTAGACATTATGAATAAGAAGACGTTCACCATTGTTGCCGTCATCGTCGTGGTCGGCATCGCCGCTGCAGCACTGATCCTTCGGACCCCGCCCGCAACTACGACAGCCGCTGAAGGCGCTGAAGCGCCGGGGCTCCTCGACTATCCCCGTGGACCGCACGGAGCCAGGCTCCTCGAGGCTGACGGACTTCAGCTCGAGATGACGATCTACGAGACCGGAGTGCCACCGCAATTTCGCGTGTACCCCTACGACTCGTCGAGGAAGCCGATTCCGCCGAACGAGGTCGCTCTCGTCGTCGAGCTCCATCGATTGGGAGGGCGCGTGGACCGAATCACGTTTACGCCCGAAGCCGACTACCTGCGCGGGAACGAGGTGATCGAAGAGCCGCATTCGTTCGACGTCAAGGTCTCGGCGACGCGTTCGGGCCGCCTGCACGCGTTTTCGTACTCGCAGATTGAGGGCAAGGTCCAGCTCGGAGCCGATCAGATCAAGAGCGCCGGGATCACCATCAGCACCGTCGGCCCGCGCGAGATGACGACGACGCTCGAGCTGCCGGGTGAGGTGAAGGCCGACGAAACCCGGTACGCGCACGTCGTCCCAAGGCTGGCGGGCGTGATGACCAACGTGCTGAAGAAGGAAGGCGATCGCGTTCGCCGCGGCGAACTGATGGCGGTGCTCGACAGCCGCGAGCTGGCTGACGTCAAGGCGGCATACCTCACCGCCGCACACCACGTCGAGTTTACGCGCGTGACCGTAGAACGTGAAGAGATGCTGTGGAAGAAGAAAATCTCGGCGGAACGAGAGTACCTCGACGCCAAGCGTGTGTTCGACGAAGCGACGCTCGCACAGAAGCTCGCGGCCCAGAAGCTGGCCGTCCTTGGCGTCCCGTCCGGATCGCTGGAGGGTCTGGCGTCCGCCGCGCCCGAGACGATGGCGCGCTACGAGATTCGCTCGCCGCTGGACGGTGTGGTCATCGAGCGTAACGTCACGGTCGGGGAAGCGGTAACCGCCGAGGAGAACATCTTCGCGGTGGCCGACCTCTCATCGGTCTGGGTCGAAATCTCGGTGTATGCGAAGGATCTTCCGAACGTCCGAGAGGGGCAGGCTGCAACCATCGTTTCGACCGACTTGGGCGTGGAGGCGGCCGGCCGCGTGAGCTATCTCGGCCCACTGGTGGGCGAGGAGAGCCGGACGGCTATTGCGCGAATCATCCTTCCCAATCCTGGCACCCGCTGGCGCCCCGGTCTCTTCGTCACCGTTCGCCTCGTTCGCGACTCGACGACGATTCCGCTCGTGGTCGCCGCGGAAGCCATCCAGACATTCCGCGACTGGCAAGTCGTGTTCGTGAAATACGGCGATTGGTTCGAGGCCCGTCCGTTGGAGCTCGGACGGAGCGACGGACAGTGGGTCGAGGTGCTCTCTGGCCTCAAAGCCGGTGACCAATACGCGTCCGCGAACAGCTTCGCGGTCAAGGCCGAGATCGGGAAACTCGGCGCCACGCACGACCATTGAGACGGGTGATGTCACATGCTTGAACGAATTCTCCAGTTCTCGATTCGCCAGCGATGGGTCGTGTTGATCGTCACGTTGGCGATGGGCGTCTTCGGCGCTTACAACTACACCAGGCTACCGATTGACGCGGTTCCCGACATCACCAACGTCCAGGT
>CAYZKI010000442.1:1911-2151 GCA_964478745.1 uncultured Bacteriovoracaceae bacterium | reverse complement strand
CTGCCTAGCTGCCTAGCTGCCTAGCTGCCGAGCTGCCTAGCTGCCTAGCCGCCTAGCCGCCTAGCCGCCTAGCCGCCTAGCTGCCGAGCTCCCCAGCCAAGCCACGGCGTCACACTGACTCCACTCGATTACATATTTCCTAGATAACGCATCTCATCACGCGAATATTCGCGCCGTCGTGGCACCACCCCCGTCAGCGAAATTTCGCGAGTACCGCTTAAAATCGTTCTCACGCGAAAA
>CAYZKI010000442.1:0-1901 GCA_964478745.1 uncultured Bacteriovoracaceae bacterium | reverse complement strand
TCGTGGCACCTGCCTTGCTCAACGGGCAGCCAGAAGCCTGGTCGCGGGACGACAGCACGGCTCCCGCACTAATTCACGGGGGTTTTTCCGCATGTCACAGAAACGACGATCAGATCAGTTCTCGGCGCTCGCGCTCATCGGCGCGCTCGCCGTCCAAGGCACGGCCGCGGTTCCTCACGCGCACGCGGAGGAAAACGTCCAGGCTGCCGCAGACATTCCCGCCTCTTCGAGCTCGGTCAGCGCCGACACCGTCGTTGAGCGCGTGGAGGTGACGGGTTCCCACATCAAGAGGCTCGCCGTCGAAGGCGCGTCCCCGGTGGTCACCGTCACTCGAAAAGAGCTCGAAAACTCCGGATACAACTCGGTCGCGGACGTGCTTCGCGACTCGACCTCGAGCAGCTTCGGCGGCCTTCGCGAGAAGTCGGGAAGCAACGCCGCGGGCAACGCACAGGTCGATCTCCGCGGCCTGGGTGCTTCGAACACCCTGGTGCTCCTGAACGGCCAGCGCCTTCCCTCGGACGCCGTCACCGGCGCCGTCGACCTCAACATGATTCCCATGGCTGCCGTTGAACGGGTCGAGATCCTCAAGGACGGAGCCTCGGCGATCTACGGATCCGACGCGCTCGGCGGGGTCGTCAACATCATCACGCGGAAGGACTTCTCGGGCACGCAAGCCAGCGTGAAGCAGATGGCGCCCGAGCGCAAGGGAGGCGCGCGCACCGAGGTGTCGCTCGTGAACGGGATCAACCGCGAGAGCACGAACATCGTGACCGTCGCGCAGTTCCGGAACAACGAGGTCGGCTTCGCGCGGGACCGCGAATGGTCGGCGAAGAACACGAGCCTGACCGGCGGGCCGGGGAGCTACCGCACCGCCTCGAGCTCCTGGAACGCGGACCCCTCCTGCCCGGCGGGCCAGCTGGTCACGACCCCGCAGGGTACGTTCTGCTCGTTCAATCCGGCTGATTACATGACTTCGCTTCCGGCGCTTCAGCAGTTCAGTCTGATGTCGGAAGCCAACACGGAGTTGAGCTCCAACGTGAAGCTCACTGCCCGGGCCGGGGGATCGCGCAGAATGGTCAACTGGTCTTATGCCGCTGCCCCCGGCACCTTCACCATCCCCGGAAGCGTGGCCGCTACTCTCGGGCCCGGCGGAACGCCGCTCCCGGGAGCGACGCCAGGGGAGGACCTGACGGTCCGCTACCGTCTCGTCGATCTCGGCACACGCGACACGGAGGTCATCACCCACGGCTACAACTTCCTGCTCGGCAGCAACATACGCTTGGCTGGCGACTGGGAGCTCACCGCCGACCTCAGCCACAACGGCGTGCACGGCAAAGACCGCGGGGTGAACGGATACGCGCTCACTCAGAAGCTCACCGACGCCATCACGTCCGGCCAGTTCAATCCGTTCAACCCGAACGGCCCGAAGGCGGCGCTCGAGGAGGCGCGCTATGTGCCCGAGGAGAAGACCACGTCACTCGTCTCGAGCGTCAACGTGAAGGCCGTAGGCCCCGTCGCGGAGATCGGCGAGAACCCGGTCAGCCTCGCGATCGGATCGACCGTCACCAGACAGAGTTATCGCGACGAGTTCGACGCGGCTTCGGTCAACGGCGAGGTCTTCGGGAACTCCGGTTCAAGCGGTGGCGGACAACGGATCTCCGAAGCCCTGTTCAGCGAACTTGCCGTTCCCCTGAGCTCGAAGCTCGAGCTCACGGCGGCCGGCCGCTTCGACCACTACAGCGACTTCGGAAGCAGCACGAACCCGAAGGGCGCGATCTCGTACCGGCCCGTTCCGCAGCTACTGCTTCGCGGCTCGGTCGGAACCGGGTTCAAGGCGCCGCTCATGCAGGAGATGTACGCCGCGTCGTCGCTCGGCTTCCCGACATTCATCGACGCCAAAG
>CAYZKI010000441.1:0-2174 GCA_964478745.1 uncultured Bacteriovoracaceae bacterium | reverse complement strand
CCGCGAAGTGCTACGGCGGCGACATCACGCGCAAGCGCAAGCTGCTCGAGAAGCAAAAAGAAGGCAAAAAGAGGATGAAGCAGGTCGGCTCGGTGGAGGTTCCGCAGGAAGCCTTCCTCGCCGTTCTCAAAGTCGACTAGAAGGGAAGAGGCCGGGGAGCAGTGACTCGAATCGGATCACAGAGGAAGTACCGCAAGCTGCCTCGGGTCGCTCTCGACTATGCCCTGGCCGTGGGAGCAGCGGTCGTCATCGCGCTGCTGATCCGCAACTACGTCATCGAGGCGTTCCGCATCCCGACGCCGTCCATGTTCCCCGCGCTCCACGCGGGCGACACCATCTTCGTGCTGAAGCGCCCCTACGCGGAGCGCGGGCTCCCGAGCCGCGGCGACGTCATCGTCTACGCGCCCGACGCGAACGCCGAGTTCAGCTTCATCAAGCGCGTGCTCGGTCTTCCGGGCGACCGCGTCCAGGTCAAGGGCGGGGAGGTCGTCCTGAACGGCAAGTCGCTCGCGATGACCGCCGAGATCGGCCCCGAGGGCATGGCCTGCGTGAGGGAGAAGCTCCCGGAAGGCCCATCGTACCTGACCTGCCACGACAAGAAGATCATCGAGGATTTCGGCCCCACCGAGATCCCGGAGAACCACGTCTTCGTCGTCGGCGACCTGAGGAGCCCTCCGAACCCGCAGCGGCAGGACCCGCGCGAAGTCGCGAACTACCCGTCGTACGGCATCATTCCGCTCAAGTCGGTCCGAGGCACCGCGAAGTGGATCTGGCTCTCGGTGCAGCCCGGCGAGCTCACGGCCGAAGGCAAGCAATCTCCGCGCATCCGCTGGGAGCGCATGTTCAGGAGAGTCGAATGAAGAAGCAGAAGCCGAAGCAGGAAAAAACGACCGCGCCCGCCAGGCGCGATTTCATCACCGCGGCCGAGCTCACCAAGTCCCGGATCGAGTACCTGCTCGCCGTGGCCGACCTTCTGCGCTCCGAGGATAAGAGCGGGATCCTCGCCGGCAAGACCGTGGTGAACCTGTTCTTCGAGAACTCGACGCGCACGCGGAGCTCCTTCGAGATCGCGACCCGGAAGCTCGGCGGCGCGGTCCTGAACTTCGCGGCCAGCACCTCGAGCGTCTCGAAGGGCGAGACCCTCATCGACACCGCGAAGACCATCCAGGCCATGAACCCGCACTGCCTGGTCGTCCGGCATGCCTCGGCCGGCAGCCCGAACGTCCTGGCCGGCGCGCTCGACATCCCGGTCATCAACGCGGGCGACGGGTTCCACGAGCATCCGACCCAGGCGCTGCTCGACGCGTTCACCATCCGCGAGAAGCTCGGCGCCGTGAGCGGCAAGCGCGTGTTGATCATCGGCGACATCGCCCACAGCCGCGTGGCTCGCTCCAACATCCACGTGCTGAGGAAGCTCGGCGCGAAGGTCATGGTCTGCGCCCCGCCCACGCTTCTTCCGCCGAAAGTCGACACCCTGGGCGTCGAGTACGCGTACCGTCCCGAGGCGCTGCTCCCGAAGGCGGACGTCGTCATGGCGTTGCGGATCCAGCTCGAGCGCCAGAACAAGATGCAGATCCCGTCGGTCGGCGAGTACGCGCGCTACTGGGGCCTGAACCGCGAACGGGTCAAGCTCATGAAGAAGGGCGCGATCATCATGCACCCCGGGCCGATCAACCGCGGCGTCGAGCTCGACGGAGAGGTGGCCGACGGCCCGAACTCGGTGATCCTCGACCAGGTCGCCAACGGCGTCGCCGTGCGAATGGCGGTGCTCGCCTCGGTCTGCAATCCGGAAGGCCTGGAAGCCTGGCTCTCCGAGAAAGGTCACCGTGTCTGATTCCATCCTGATCCGCGGCGGAACGATCGTCGACCCTTCGGCGAAGAAGATCGAGCGCAAGGGCGACCTGCTGATCGAGAACGGGAAGATCGCCGCGATCGACGCTCCCGGGAAGATCCCGCTTTCGAAGGCGAGGACCGTGCTCGACGCCAAGGGCGCCTGGGTCCTCCCGGGGCTCATCGACATGCACGTGCACCTGCGCGAGCCGGGCCTCGAGTACAAGGAGACGATCGCGACCGGGACGCGGGCCGCGGTCGCCGGCGGATTCACCTCGGTGGCCTGCATGGCCAACACCCAGCCCGTGAACGACACGCCTCACGTCACCGCGCTGATCCGCGAG
>CAYZKI010000440.1:0-2192 GCA_964478745.1 uncultured Bacteriovoracaceae bacterium | reverse complement strand
CGGTACCTTCCTTATCATCGCGACCTGAACCGCTACTTCCCGGGATCTCCCAAGTGCAACAACGCCGAGCGGATCGCGTACCGGATCTTCCGAGAGATCGTGGAGAAGTGCGACTTCGGGATCGATCTTCACACGGCCGCCGGCGGGCGGGCAAACCTTCCGCACGTTCGCGGCGACATGAACCATCCCCGCGCGCGGAAGCTGGCCCGGGCGTTCGGCTCGTCGATCATCATCAACCAGGCGGGACTTCGCGGCACGCTCCGGCGCGAGGCTACCGAGTCGGGCGTCCCCACCATTCTCTTCGAGGCCGGCGAGATCAACCGGTTCTCGCACAAGATCTCGCAGCTCGGCCTGAAGGGCGTGCTGAACGTGCTCTCGGCGATGGGGATGTGGCACGGCATCCACGCCGACAAGCCTCCTTTCCAGGTCATCGTGCAGTCGAGCGACTGGATCCGGGCGGAAAAGGGCGGGATCCTCGATCTCGACGCGCGGCCCGGCGACCTCGTCTACGCGGGCGACCTGATCGGGAGCATCCTGAACCCTTTCGGCAAGACCGTCACGAAGGTCCGTTCGCCCCATACGGGCATCGTGATCGGAGTGACGAAGGAGCCGCTGACGGTGCCCGGGACCGGTATCGTGCACGTGGCGAAGCTGAAGAAGACGCTCGCGCGCGTCGAGCGTTCGCTGATCCATTCGAAACGCTCCGGAAGGAAGAAGCGCGCCCGGAAGAAGAGCGAGAAGAGAAACGCCCGTGGGTGAGGCGCGGCGGCCAACGGTTTTCACCCTCGTCCTCGCTTTCTGCGCGATCGCTTCCGCGTGCACGACGGTGACCACGCCGGTCCTGCGGCACGAGACGGGCGAGGCGCTCGGAGGCGCGGGCTCGTTCAAGGGTTACGTTCACCTCGAGCGCGCGCGGCTCGTGCCGGCCATCGCGGAGAGCTCGCCGAACGCGGGCGTCGCGCAGAAGGACGAGGTCTTCGTCGGGACGCTCTTCGGCGTCCAGGGCGCGGCCGGCATCCACCCGCGCATGGACGCGCAGGCGGGCGCATATCTCTCGCAGGGCGGGGGAGGCTGGCGTCTTGGCCTGAAATACCAGTGGAAGGGGTCGAGCAACGCCGTCGGCTGGGCGATGGCAGCGATGGGGGGCTACAGCCGGGCTTCGGGCCGAGGGACGATCACTTACCAGACCACGACCTTCGAGGCCCCGCTCCAGCAGACCCTCGCGGCGAAGACCATCGACGTCTCGCTCCCGGTCAGCTACCGGTTCAGCCCGACCATCGCCGCCTATTCCGGCCTTTCCTACTTCCATAATATCGTCAGCGGGGTGTCGGGATCCGACTACGTCTCGGCCGTCACCAACGACTTCGCGTGGAACCTGGGCGTCAAGGTTTCGGTGAACTTCCTGCGCTTCGACGTCGAAGCGGCGCTCCTTCAGGTGCACGACCCCTTCACGAGCGAGAATCGGATCATTCCCGTTTACGGGCTGTCCGCCGGCGTCCAGTTCTGACAAAATAGCATTCGTGGGATCGCGTCCGAAGTTCCGCAAAACGGTCTTCGACAACGGGTTGACGCTCATCACGGAGCGCCAGCCGCAGTTCAAGAGCCTGGCCATCGGCGTCTGGGTCAAGGTCGGAACGCGCCACGAGCGCACGGTCGAGGCCGGGTGCTCCCATTTCCTCGAGCATATGCTGTTCAAGGGCACCGACACGCGGAGCGCGCTCGAGATCGCGCGAGAGGTGGATCGCGTCGGCGGCGAGTTCAACGCGTTCACCTCCCGCGAGCAGACGTGCTTCCACATCCTGATGCTCGCCCGCGACGTCGGGCTGGGCCTCGACATCCTGGGCGACGTGATCCTGAACTCGAACTTCGATCCGGAGGAGCTCGAGCGCGAGCGCAAGGTGATCCTCCAGGAGATCGCGATGGTCGAGGAGTCGCCCGAGGAGCTCGCTCACGACATCTTCTACGAGCTGATCTACGGCAAGCACGCGCTCGGAAAGCCCATTCTCGGGTCGGTGAGCAGCATCCGGAGGATGCGCCGCGGGGACCTGCTCCGCTTCTTCCGCAAGAACTACCGGCCCGACCAGCTGATCGTGGCGGTGGCGGGCGACGTCTCCCACGAGGTGGTCCGCAAGAAGCTCAGGCCGCTGATCCGCTCGAAGTGGCCGGGGCGCGACACGCAGAGGCCCTTGAAG
>CAYZKI010000439.1:0-2193 GCA_964478745.1 uncultured Bacteriovoracaceae bacterium | reverse complement strand
ACGACCTCCGAGAACCGCAAGCGCGCGATCGAGTCGATCCGCGTGGAGCTTCGCGAGCGCATCCAGCAGTTCGAGCAGCAGAACAAGCTGGTCGAGAAGCAGCGGATCACCCAGCGCACGCTGTTCGACCTCGAGATGATGGAGGAGCTCGGCTACTGCTCCGGCATCGAGAACTACTCGCGCCACCTCACCGGGCGCGCGCCGGGCGAGCCGCCGCCCACGCTGCTCGAGTATTTCCCGAAGGACTGGCTGCTGATCGTCGACGAGAGCCACGTGACCGTGCCCCAGATCGGCGGCATGTACCGCGGCGACCGCGCCCGCAAGATGAGCCTGGTCGAGCACGGCTTCCGCCTTCCTTCGGCGCTCGACAACCGCCCGCTCAACTTCGAGGAGTGGGAGAAGGGACTCAACCAGACGCTGTACGTCTCGGCCACGCCGGGGGACTACGAGCTCACCAAGACCGGGGGCGAGGTCGTCGAGCAGGTGATCCGCCCGACGGGCCTGCTCGATCCGGTCGTCGAGATCCGGCCCGCGACCCTCCAGGTCGACGACCTGCTCGGAGAGATCCGCAAGCGCGTGGAGCGCAACGAGCGCGTGCTCGTCACCACGCTCACGAAGAAGCTCGCCGAGGACCTCACGCGCTTCTACCAGGAGAAGGGAGTGCGCGTGAAATACCTGCACTCCGACATCGATACGCTCGAGCGCATCGAGATCCTTCGTGACCTGCGTCTGGGCGCGTTCGACGTCCTGATCGGCATCAACCTGCTCAGGGAAGGGCTCGACCTTCCGGAGGTCTCGCTCGTCGCGATCCTCGACGCCGACAAGGAAGGATTCCTGCGGAGCTACCGTTCGCTGATCCAGACGATCGGCCGCGCCGCGCGAAACGCGGACGGCTTCGTCATCCTCTACGCGGACAAGGTGACCGACAGCATGAAGAAGGCCGTCGACGAGACCGCGCGCAGGCGCGCCGCGCAGGACGAGCACAACCAGGCTCACGGCATCGTGCCGCAGACCATCCAGAAGGCGATCGCCGCGCCGATCGCGCCCTCCGGCCAGGACGACGACTCCGGCGGCGCCGACGTGGTCCCGATCCGCGACAAGGCGCAGCTCGCCAAGCGCGCGCTCCGCACCGGCGCCGGCTCCGGGCACGGTAGAAGCCTCTGGAGCGCCGCCGAGCCGCAGCGGAGCGAGGTGGCCGTCGCGAACCTCGATCTCCTCGACGAGGCCGAGACGCTCGAGCAGATCAAGGTCGCCGCGGGGGCGGCTTTCACGTCGATCGAGGAGCTTCCGAAGACGATCGCGCAGCTCGAGAAGGAGATGCGTGAGGCGGCGAAAGCCATGCAGTTCGAACGCGCCGCCGAGATGCGTGATCGGATCAAGCGTTTGAAGATCCTGAGCCTCGGGCTATAACGGCCGCATGGCCAACCGACTCGCGCGCGAGACCAGCCCCTACCTCCTGCAGCACAAGGACAACCCGGTCGACTGGTACCCCTGGGGCGAGGAGGCGCTGGCCCGCGCACGTGCCGAGAACAAGCCCATCCTGCTCAGCATCGGTTATTCGGCCTGCCATTGGTGCCACGTGATGGAGCACGAGAGCTTCGAGAACGAGGCGATCGCGAAGCTCATGAACGAGCATTTCGTGAACATCAAGGTGGACCGCGAGGAGCGGCCCGATCTTGATCACGTCTATCAGAACGTCGCGCAGGCGCTCACGGGCGGTGGCGGCTGGCCGCTCACCGTGTTCCTCACGCCGGACCTGAAGCCGTTCTTCGGTGGCACGTACTTCCCGCCGGAGGACAAGTTCGGCCGGCCCGGTTTTCCGCGGGTGCTCCGCGCGCTCGCCGACGCATATCGGGCCGAGCCCGAGAACGTGCGTACGAATGCCGAAAGGCTCGTCGAAGCCATCCGCCGGGAGGAAGGCGGCGCGGCCACGGCCCCGGCCGCGATGGCGAGGCCGGCGTTCCCGCAGCTGGTCGACGCGGCGGACCTCCTGCTCAGGAGCTACCTGGACTGGGATCATGGCGGCTTCGGCAGCGCGCCGAAGTTCCCGAACCCGATGCTCCTCGATTTCCTCTGGAGGGTGGCGGCGTCCGGCGGACACGAGAAGGCGCGGGAAGGCGTCCTGTTGTCCCTGGGGAAGATGGCCCGGGGCGGGGTCTACGACCACTTGGGTGGCGGGTTCCACCGTTACAG
>CAYZKI010000438.1:0-2203 GCA_964478745.1 uncultured Bacteriovoracaceae bacterium | reverse complement strand
GAGGATGGATGAACGGGCCCTCGAGGCGGATACCGAGCGGGAGGGCGCCCGGGAATCGACCGGAGGCGATCCACTTTCCGAGGCGGCCGACCGCCTCCTTGAGCACCGGCGCCGGCGTGGACAGAGTGGTCGCGCAGAAACCCGCGACGCCCGCTTTCCAAAGACGATCCGAGAGCTCGGCAAGCTCGGTGGGTTTCGCGGTCATGAGATCGATGCCGAAGGCCCCATGAAAATGGACGTCGACGGCGCCCGGGGTTCGGATCACTCTTCGAGCTGAGGTCATTGACTCGCGCAAAACCCCATGTTTATTCTTGACGCGGTTGTTCGGGCGTGGCACCGCTCAAGGTTCACAGACTTATCCGCCTGAGACAACTCAGAAATTCGGGCCGGTCCCGACCAGGCCCGATCGGCGGACAGGCGTTGTGCCCAGATAGACATCCGGCAGACACCAGACAGACATAAGGAAACTCATGGCAGCTCCCAAGGCTTCAAAAGCTTCAACCAAGTCCTCGTCGAAGTCGGCGTCCAAGGCCCCCGCCAAGGCTCTCAAGGCGGCAGCCAAGGGAGCAGCGAACAAGAAGGCGGAAAAGCCCGCCGCCAAGAGCCTGCTCTCCGCGGTGAAGAAGGCGGGCAAGGCCGTCGCGGCCGCCGTCACGGGAGGCAAGAAGGAAAAGGCTCCGAAGCCGACGAAGGCGGAAGTCGCCAAGGTCGAGAAGTTCAAGTCGGGCAAGGGCGCCGCGGGAACCATCTCGGCGAAGGACGCTCAGGCCGCCGCGAAGGCCGCCGCCGCTTCGCTCGCGAAGATGCGCGCGGGCGCCGGCAGCGCGGACGCGCGCGAGCTCGCCCGCATGGCCGATTCCGGCGAAGTCTGCCGCGAGGTCGCATGCGAGAACCTCTGCACGACGGGCGGCTATTGCCGTCTCCATTACATCAAGAATTGGAAGAAAATTAAGCGCAAGGAGCTTATTCTCAAGGAGAAGAAGCTCAATCAGTACATCGAGGAGCTGGTCGCGAAATATCCCGACAAGTACATCGAAGCGATCCGTCAGGATCTGGCGAGTGACAAGGACTTCGCCAAGGTCATCTCGGATCTCGACCTGGATGAGGGTCTCGATGACTTCGAGGGCGATCAAGAGGGCATGGAGGCCGTGATCGACAACATCAAGCGCGACTTTGAAGACGAAGGCGAAGGCTTCTGAGCCCGTCTTCAGTTTCTTAGGGGAGAGGTCCGCATGAGACTCAGGGGTTTGGGCGTCGCATTGGCGCTGCTTGCAGGGATTGCCACGGGTTGCTCCTCCGCGCGCGAGCGCGGCGACAAGGCGATGGAGTCGGGAAACTTCGAGCAGGCCATCCAGTATTACGAGAAAGCCGTGGCGAAGGAGCCGGGTGACCAGGAGGCCATCGCCGGCCTGAAGCGCGCCCGCGAGGAATACCTCGGGCAGAAGCTCATCCAGGCCAGGCTCGCCCGCCAGGGCGGCAATATGGCCGAAGCGCTCAACCATCTGCTCGCCGTGATCGATCTCGAGAATCGGTGGAAGTTCTTCCCCGGCGGAAAGATCGGCTTCACGCAGGAAGAGGAAAGCGGCTTCGCCTCGAAGTACGCCAAGGGCCTGATCGACGCGGACCTCAAGGCCATGCAGCCTCTCAAGGCCGAAGCGTTCCTTCGCTCGTACAAGCCGATCTTTCAGGGCAAGGAGTTCAACGCGCTCCAGGCCGCGGTGAACAAGACAGGCAAGCAGCACTGCGCGGGCTTCGGCAAGCAGGTCGTGAAGGGGCGGCCGTACTTCGCCAAGTGGGTGGCTTCGTACTGCCAGTTCTGGGGCGAGAATCTCGGGAAGAACGCCGCGTTCGCGGAGCCTCTGAGCGGAACGCTCTTCAGTGACGTGAAGGTGAAGGTGAGCGCCGAAGGGCTGCCGCCGGAGATCGCCTCGCAGGTCGGACAGGCCGTCGACGAGGCGCTCACGAACACGCCCTGGTACGACCCGCAGGGAAAGAACATCGTCGAGGCGACCCTCTCGGGTAGTTTCACTCAGAACAAGAACAAGAACGGCGTGATCCTGCTTCACACGTACAACGCGCAGGAAAGCTACGTCGAGAAGGTTCCCGTCCAGAAGTCGCGGCAGGTTTCCTACACCGAATGGGTGCAGCAGCCTGATCCGCTGACCGGCGGCATGAAGTCCGTTCCCGTGACCCGCTACCGCAC
>CAYZKI010000437.1:0-2204 GCA_964478745.1 uncultured Bacteriovoracaceae bacterium | reverse complement strand
CTCCCGCGACCACCAGATCCTGGCCGGTCGAGTTGAGCGTGAGATTCGAACCAAGCGCGATGTTCGCGCCGTTGGCGGTGAACGTCCCGCCGGGCATCGTGCCACCGCTCTGGCTGACGACCTGAGGGCTCGCTCCGCTCATCGTGACGGCGGCAGATCCGCCCGCGCCCTGGGTCATGGTGAGGTTACCGAGGACCTGAAGGGTTCCCGTATCGACCGTGCAGTCGGCGGCGCAATTGTTGATCGTGAGGTTTCCGCCGAGGGTGACCGTGTTGATGACCTGGACGTCGCCCGGAGAAGCCTTCTCCATGACCACGTGGTTGTAGACATTCGTGTCGTCCACGAAGGCTGATTGCAGATCTCCCACGAAGTGGATCGTCGATCCGGTGGCGGTCACCGCGCCGGCGGTGCGGCTCCAGTTCCGTCGCACCCGGAAAGTGCCCGTCACGGTGAGCGCGCCCGTCTTCGAGAGATCGATGTTGGTCGCTTCGCACGTCGCGCAAAGAGTGAATGTCGCCGCGTTCGCTCCGCTCAAGCGCAGGTTGCCGACTGCCGCGGCGTCGTCCAAGGCCACATTCGAGCGCGCCTCGATGTACTGCGCAGTCGCGGGCAGGATGCTTCCCCCGCCGAGATCGGAGGTGAGCGCACCGCCGACGATCAAGTCCGAGGCAAGATTGATGTTCGCCGCGTTCTTGCACAGGTGGACCGCGCCGAGGACCGCCGTGCCCGTGTTGACCGTGCTCGCGGAGTTCGAGGCGCAGTTCCCGATGCGGACCTGGCCTGCATTGTCGTTGAAGACGCCTCCTGAGATCGTCACGTTCCCGGCGATCTCAGTGACCCCGTTCGTGGCCGTGTGCGTGCCGCCGCCGAGGGCGAAGTCCCCGGCGATGATCAGCTCGTCGCTCGGGCTGCCGGAGCCCGCGAAGGTGCCTCCGGCCTGCGTGAAACCGCCTGAGCCGATCGCGATGTCCGCAGCCTGGGTGATCGTGCCCGAATATCCCGAAGTCATACTGATGCCACCGACGCTCACCACCGTGCTGATCGTCGGCGAACAGTTGGAAGTGCAGGTGCCGTCGAAGATGGCCGTATCACTCGGGCCCGGGGCCGCACCGCCGGACCAGTTGGCCGCCGTGCCCCATTCCGCGTCCGATCCTGCACCGACCCAGACGAAGCCCGAGCTCGCCGCGGGGCTGGACGGCGTGCCGCTGTTCGGGGCGGAGAGACTCGCTTCACGGGCGAGCTGCAGCTTGCATCCGACGATTCCAATCGCGGATGCGAGCGCGAGCGATGCGACAAGGGCGGTCCGAATTATGATCACAAACCCTCTGACGTACAACGAGACCCGACATTCTGAGTGTAAGCGTCGACACTCCAATGCGGAATGTGTGAAGAAACACCCAGTGTCCGGCCGGACACGGGGCTCGGCTCAGTTCCAGAGCGAAGGGGCTTCGTCTTCGGATTCGCCGTCGATGGCGTTGTCACGGGCCTCGGGCTCTACGGCCGGAGGGGGGACGTCGGAGGTGCGCATCTTCTGGATCATCTGACGGAGGCGGGAGGTCTCCTCGTCCGTCGGCGCGGGATGCGCCTGCTGGGACGGAAGGCTGTCCTGAAGGACGGTCGGCGTCTTGAGATCGGTGCACTTCTGCTGATTCGAGACGGCATCGACTCCGCAGACGACCTCGGCGGCAGGCTTCGCGGCTTGCGGGGCTTTCGCCTTCACGGCCGCCACGGCCAACGCCCCAAGAATCATCGTCCCGACGTGTACGATCCGCATCGCTTCCGATCTCCTCCTTAACGATCGTCCGTGAGATGCGTCAAAACGGCAACTTTTTCTTCAAGCCCTCGACGGCCTTTTGCTGCGCGCCGCCAGTGGCGCGCTTCTGGATCTCCTGGATCTTGCCCTGGGCCTGGGCGACGACCGCCTCCGCCTGCTTCTTCCGCGCGTCGACCTGCGAGGTGACCTGCGCGCGGGTCGCATCGAACTTCGCGGTGAGCTGTTTTTTCGGTTCCATGATCTTGGCCTGGACCAGGTTGTTCAGCTTCGCGCGCGCCTCGGCGAGCTTCGCCTGCACCTCGCGGCCGAGCCCCTTCTCGATGGCGGAAGCCAGATTGGACTCGATGCCCACGCTCAGATCCGTGAACGATCCCGCGACCTTAGCCTTGACGTTGAAGGTCGGCATCCCCGAGAGAATATTCTTCAGAGC